>BNVG01000051.1 GCA_025997935.1 Synergistales bacterium
GTTTTTGCACCCAGACAGAATCGACGAGGCCAAAGTGCTCGGAGACTCGAACAGGTCTTTAGTGGCGCGAACGCTCTCATTGCGGCCTTTGTTCATGATACATACCTTTTTGCAGAGGCGGTACACCTCGTCCCGATTGTGCGAGACGTAGAGCGTTGTGCCTCCAAATTCCTCAAGCATTTGCAGAAGTTCCCCTTCCAACTGCCAGCGAAGGTAACTGTCGAGCGCCGAGAGCGGTTCGTCGAGCATGAGAACCGACGGTTTGCTCGCCATGATGCGGGCGAGGGCCACGCGCTGCTGCTGTCCGCCCGATAGCTGAGACGGGTAGCTCTCCTCTAACCCCTGAATATAAAATCTGCCCATGAGCGATAAAAACTGCTCCCTGATGTTCTTTTTTGTATGCAGTGAGAGCACGGACATGATGTTTTGTTCCACGGTCATATTGGGAAAGAGCGCGTAGTTTTGAAAAAGCAGCCCAGTGCGCCGCTTTTGCGGCGAGAGGTTGATTTTCTTTTCCGAGTCGAACAGCGTGACTCCGTCTACAATTACGCGCCCCGAATCCGGTCGCGCGATTCCGGCTATGCACTTGAGCGTCATGCTCTTGCCGCAGCCCGACGCGCCCAAAAGGCCCACGACGTCGTTTTCGGCCTCGAAAGCTATGTCGAGCGCGAAATCTCCGAAAGATTTTTTGATATTCACGCAGACCGACACGAAGCAACCGGCTCCCGATGTTTTTTTGAACGATAGCGGCTTTCGAGCATATTTACCGACATGAGGACGACGAAAGAAATGACTAAATTTACCCCTACCCATTGGTAGGCCAGAGCGTCGTTTCCCTCGCGCCAAAGCTGATAGACGGTTGTTGAAATCATGGCCGTCCTGCCCGGGATGTAACCCGTGACCATAGTTGTGGCCCCGTACTCGCCCAAGGCCCGGGCGAACGACAACACCGTGCCCGCGAGGATACCCTGCTTGCAGTTCGGCAGAATTACCCTCCAGAAAATGAAGGCGTCGGAGAGCCCCAATGTCTGAGCGGAGTATAAGAGCGTAACGTCGAACGATTCGAACGCCCCCCGCGCCGTGCGATACATGAGGGGAAACGCGACGACGGTCGTAGCGAAAACGGCGGAGTACCAGGCCATAGTCAGCCGGAATCCCCAAATTTCTAAAACCGGCGCTCCTACCGGCCCTAAGGGGCCTATGATTTTAAGCAGAAAAAACCCCACGACGGTGGGGGGCAGAACCAAGGGCAGGGTCAACGCGCAGTCAACGACGCCCTTTATGGCTCGGGGCGCTTTGGCGACATAATGCGCCGCGAATATCCCGGCGAAAAAAGTGATAAAAGTCGAGATGCCCGCGACGCGGAGCGAATTGTAGAGCGGAAACCAGTCCATAAATATGCGGAGGCTTTTATCTCTCGGGAATGGCGAAACCTATGCTTTTGAAGACGTTCGCGCTCTCGCCGCCCTTTAAGAAGTCTACAAACGCCCTTGCCGCCCCTTCGTTCTTTACCCTCTTGAGAATAGCCGCCGGGTAGACGATGGGCTTGTGGCTACCAGCCGGCGCAAAAGCCGCCACCTCGACGCCGTCAGATGTAGCCGCGTCGGTTCCGTAGACAACGCCGCAGTCAACGACCGCGGCGGCCACCTGAACGAGCGCCTCTTTCACGTTGCTGGCGTAAGTGATTTTCGACTGCGATTTGAGCTTCTCCCATATACCGAGGTTTGTGTAAATCTCCTCTGAATACTGTCCCACCGGAACGTCGGCGTTTCCGAGGGCCACGATGGATACCTTGTCCGTGATTACGTCCGCGAAGTCGTTGATGTTTTTGGCGTTCTTCCCCTTTGGAACTATAAGCGCCACTTGATTGGCCACGATGTTGAAGCGCGTACCGCTCAGGACGAAATCTAACTTTTCGGCGTTGACGGAGGGATTAGCCGTGATGTCTATCTGATCCATTTGCCTCTGCCCCGCGGATATGAAGACGTCACATTCCGCTCCCTGCTGAATCTGCGTCTTGAGGGCGCCGCTCGAGTCGAAGTTGTAGACTATTTCCACATCGGGGGCCGCCTTTTTGTACAGCTCGGCTATTTGATTCATAGACTCGGTCATGGACGCCGCCGCGAACACCGTCACAGTGACCCTGTCGGCTCCCCACGCCGGAACCGCGAGGGCCGCGCACAGACAGAACAGCAAAAACTTCTTCATAATCCAGACACCTCCGTTTTGTAATTTACAGCGCGGTCGCCGCGTGAACCAAAAACCAAAAACGCCCTCCCGCATAAAACATTATACCAACATCCGGCAGGGGAGACGGACGCGTTTTTGGATACAAAAAGCCGGCCTCTCGCGAGACCGGCTTTTGCGCTTCCTATTACCGACTTACTCCTCGTCTACGACCGGCCTCGTGTAGTAGCCCTTCTTTTGCAGGGATGTCAGCACCGTTTCGTCGATAACGCCGCCGATGGTGGTGGGCGCGTCAACCATGCCGGTGGTGGTGGCGTCGTTATTGCCCTGGATGTAGAACTTGCGGATTTCCCGCCAATTGTCGAAGTCGGCCTCCTCATAGATTCTGTTCTTGTTGGTGCCGTCCTGATTCTTTTCGGTGTCATCCGCGTCGGCGTCTCTGATAAAAACAGGATATTTAGCGGGGTCGAGCCCTAAAATCTCGCGCACTTCCCAGGCGTTGAACCCCTCGCCGATCCAGTCGTCGTAGTACAAAGTAGGTTTAGCCGAGCCGCCGCCGGACCAGAAGCGGAAGGCCATTGTGCGGACGCGGTCGGCGTTGTATTTACCGACTGCGTCGTGTGTGCCGTTGGGGTCGTTGGTGGCGTTGGAGTTGGTGGCTTCGCGGTTGTAATAGGCGTTGTTGATCGTCGTGTCGCCGGCGTCGGAAGTGAATGTGTGAAGATTGTACGGCATTCTCTGCCCCCGCACGACCATGAGGAACCGCTTAGAAGAACTGGCGGCGGAGTCAAAAACGGCGTTTGTGTTATCGTTGTAGCCAAAGTCCCAGCCGCGCATGGCATAGAGACCGTAGAGCGGCTTGGCTCTATCCGCATAAGGACGGAGCATACTCAGGCGACCGTACATTTGGTTGGTGTAGTAATCGTTATAGGCGTATTGGGGCGCGCCCGCGGGTCCCTTCATCTGTCTTTGGATGTATTGGTTGCCGCCGTAACTATACTGCCCGAACGCGTTATTGGCATTGGCGCCAACATACGCGGTGTTGGTGTTGGCGTTGCCGGGTTGCGTGATGTTCTTCGAAGGATTAGCCCCGGTAGTGAAGTTGCTATCGTCTGCGTTGCGGGCATTCAGGTCAATGGCTATGGGCGGAGTCCAGATAACGTCGGTCGAACCTATATAACCAAGTTTTGGGTAGTCAGGCGTCCAGTCCTCGGCGAACGGCGTCGGCGTCGCGCTATTGCGTCCCCTCCTGTAGCTCACCGCTCCGGTGTTGAGATTCGCCTCAGTCGAGCCTGTCGTGCCCGAGAAATCCTGGCCGTAAATCGCCTCTTTCCAGGAGCGCACCCTCATGCCTCTGCGCCTGAAAGACTGCGCGTCGCCCGCTCTGGGCTCCATCGCCGAGACTATGTGCGCGGTCGTATCCCCCATCTTTTTGAACGGGGAATTGTCGTCGCCACGCCACGCGTCGCCCTTTATCTTGCCGAACCATATCGGCTTGGAGTAGACGTAGTTTCGGGAGTTGTTAGGCTCGGGATCGATGAGCTTCGAGGGGTTTTTCCTGAGCTGAATCATCTCCACCCGGACAAACAGATCGCCGGCCTTGTGAACCGTGGGGTTCGCGGCGTTGTTCGCCCCGTCGTAAGTGGTATTTTTAATCACGATAGGATCCTGCCAGTAGTATTTGACGCCGTTAATCTCGTCGTAGCCAATATCGTTTTGCTTGATGTCCTTCGTGACTTCGAGAACGGTGAACTTGAGAATCTGCCGCCTTCGCCACATACTCTGGGCATCGGTGTTCATACCCCAATCATAATCCCACCTGTAGCCGTGGCGACCATGTATGTTGTTGTTGTCAAGGAGGTTGTCGTTGTTGTACGCGTCTTTGTATTCGCCGTTCACCAGCGTGGCGTTTGTCTTAGGTACGCCGCTCAGAGTGGTGTTTTTGAAATTGTGCCACGACTGCATGAGCTTGGGGGTGTAGGTGGCCATGTACTGAGCGTTGTTGTAACCGGACGCGCCGTAGAAACCCCAGTTGTTATTGACGTTGCCGGTTATCCTTTCCCCGACGTCGCGAAGTCTGGGAAAGCGCGCGATATTTGTGTAATAAGATGTATTCTGAGGCCTGAAGGGTATGCGGTAGTAAACCGAGGCTCCCTTATCCGCGCCGACGCTTAGATTGAAGTCCTCCGAGATTTTGACGTCGCCGCTGAAAAACGCTATTTCCCCTGGCGCGGCAAACGCTTTGGGCGCGGCGGTTGTCAAGTCAGTCGTGCCCTTGCTCGCGTCGTAGAAGTACATCGGAACCACGCCGAAATAGTGATCGCCAAGTTCTCCAAGAGCGTTTCCGTTGTAATAGTAGTAACGCATTATCAGCCCGCGCGCGCCCGGGTCGAACTGGAACACGTAGCCGGATGATGTGTAATAGGGAGAATTGTTCTGAGTCCCTGTGTAAACCGCGGAGCCGTTTAGGAAGACGCCGTATCCGCCGTCCGCGCCGGAGGTGGCGTCGAGGTAGACGGCGTAGTTAGTGTCTCCGTACATGACTGGCTCTACAGGAGCGCCGTTGTTCTTTGGTATCATGTGCTTAAAATTCTCGGGCGCAAATTCCAATATCACTTTTCCGGGGTTCGCGCCGCTGCCGCCGCTCACCTTGAACATGCCGTTTCCGCTGTTGGCGTTCCTGTCGGCTACCTCCAATGTGGCGGAGTTGTTGTCGGCGTTCACGTAGATGTTGCCGACCTTGCCCGCCGCGCCTTTTGGCAAAGTAGCCAGCGCGTTCACTATCTCTTTGAAAATGCTGTCCGACTGCTCGTCGCCCATACGCACGTAGACAGGCCAGTCTTTCCAGGCGCCGCCTTCTTTGTAATGAGCCATAACTATCATATAAGAGCCGTGATAGTAGTCGTTGCCGTTGGTCATCAGGATACCGACAATCTCGCCCAGGTTAAACGGATGGAACAGATTGTACTCGTCGCCTTCGTTGGTTTCGTTGCTCAATTTGCCCGACGTCATCTTCAGAAGGCGTACTCCCCTAGAGTTCGGGGTAGGGGGGTTTGTTATGTAGAGCGGGTCGTCGGCAAAGCCTGAGTCTCCTACAAAGCTGATTCTGCTATCGGTGCTGTCGCCGCTGGCATTGGCGGTGCCGAGTTCGATGTCCGCGACAGTGAACTCGTCGTCCAATCGATCTTGAATGTGGCCCCAATCACTAGAGCTCAGGTGCCCTGGGTTCGCCGTGGTTCCGTCGCCCTTCAGGAACGTCAGCAGGGCGGTGGAGTTTTTCTCTGTAGTAATGTTATTCTCCAATATATTTTGGTCGACCGCTATCCACGAAAACACGACGGTATCCTGTTTCAGTCTTCTCGGCAACGTCAGCTTCGCGTTTATATGCGTAGTGGTGTTGGGATTTTCGAGAGATTTCCACGTGTCGGATTTGCTGTAGTCGAACGCGCCGGGGGATATGCCCATCGTGCCCTTGCTCCAGTACAGATCTATCTTAGGGTCGTTGTCGGGATCTATTCTGTAGCGCAGAATCGACCCGCCCTTACCGTCCCTAAACCACACGTCGCCCGAGATAGGCGCGTTGTCCTCGCCCATGACGCCGCGCGTCGCGTGGGTCAGTATGGAGCGGTCTAAGCTCACGGTTCTGTCGTAGTCAGGCGTTTTATTGCCGTCAGGGGCGGTTCGGGCCGTGACCTTGACGTACACGAGTTTTCTGATGTCGTTGTCGTTCTTGTTCCCTCCCGCGTCGAAGCTGAGCGATGTGATAAGCTCGGAGCCCGGCAGGGTCTTCGTTCCGTCGTATTTGCTGATATGCACGACTCTGTTATCTTTGCTGTTCAGCACGATATACTGCCAGTCGTCGCTTACGCCTTTCGCGATGTCGTGAGCCCAGTCACGCGAGATTATCTCAACCTGCGTGGCCACGGATATATCCTTGGGCAAAAACTCCACCGTGGCGAGCGCCGCGCGCTGAGCCATGGAATAGGCGTTGTTGACCGCCGCCAATTGACTCCCCGACCCCACAAGCATAATAGCCGCGCCGAAAATGATGGCCGACACAACTATGACCACTAAGATCTCAAGGAGCGTAAAGCCTCTTTTGCCTTTCAAGATGTTCGTCTTCAAAATATTCAACCCCTTCTTTGTGAAACAAAATTTCCCTATGCTTTTGTCCATACCGCAGCCATACAAATACAACGCAGACCAGAAATATATTTTCGAAAAAACGCCAAAAAGCCGCCTAAAAAAATTTTACGCCAATAAAATTAAATATTCAGATATAGATAATGATAGATAAAAAATCGCTTTTGTAAAGCGTAAAGTGACAGAGTTTGTATTAACAAACCCCACCGATTTTGAGGGCTTCGTTCAGGCTGTTCACTTTTTTTATTTCCATATTTTTTGGCCATGACGAGTCATTTTTTTCGCGCGCGCTGATTACAGCGCGTTTTAGCCCAAGCCGTTCGGCCTCGCGCAGACGAAGTGTCAGGCGCGTGACCGGCCTCACTTCGCCCGCCAAACCTATTTCGCCAAGCCAGCAGGAGGCGGCGAACGTCGGTCTGCCCAGAAGCGCGGAGGCCAATGAGACGCAGGCCGCGAGATCGGCGGACGGGTCTTGAATCGACAGGCCGCCCGCGATGTTCAAATAGAGGTCGTAAGCGCCGCACACGACGCCGGCGCGCTTTTCCAGCACGGCGGCCAGAAGTTGAAAGCGGTTCAGCTCTATGCCCCGAGACGTGCGCTTTGGGTAAGGGAAAGCGGTCGGAGCGGCCAATGTCTGCACTTCGGCCACAAGGGGCGTAGAGCCCTCTAAAGCCACGGTCATGGCCACGCCCGGCACTACGGTGTCGGCGCGGTTCCAGTACAGCCCGCTCTTGTCCTCTACGGCTCGCAACCCGTCTTCTCTCATCTCGAAGACGCCAAGCTCGTCCGTGCCGCCGTAGCGGTTTTTTGCGCCCCGCAACATTCTGTATGACGAATATCCCTCGCCCGTAAACGACAACACGACATCGACTATGTGTTCGAGCAGCATCGGCCCCGCTATTTTCCCGTCTTTCGTTATATGCCCCACCAGCACAGCCGGGACGTTCATGGCGCGCGCCTTGTCGATAACGAGCTGCGCTACGGCCCTCACCTGGTTCGGCGTGCCGGGCCACCCCTCCGGGGAGTCGGGCGCGCGCATGGCCTGAACGCTGTCGAGCACAAAAAACCCTATGTCCTCCGTCACGCGTGAGAGCGCGTCCTCTATATCCGATCCGCAAAAGAGAAGCAAATTCCCGGACGCGACGCCGAGCCGCGACGCCCTTAGAGCCACCTGAGCCGACGACTCCTCGCCCGATATATATAGAACAGACACTCCGGCCGCCGCCATGAATCCGCAAGCCTGGAGCAGTAGCGTGGACTTGCCTATGCCCGGCTGTCCGCCGAGCAAAACCACCCCGCCCGGCACAAGCCCGCCGCCAAGCACGCGGTCAAGCTCATTTATGCCGGAGGATACGCGCCCGGGCGGCGTCACGGACGCCGCGCTGACCACCTCCACGCGCGAATGGCCGGCCCTGCTCGCGGCGGTTTTGACCTCGTCGTGTTGTTCGAGAGTTCCCCACGCCCCGCATGACGGGCACTTTCCGGTTTTTGTGACCGTCGAAAAGCCGCAGTCGGAGCAGATATAGCGCGTTATATTAGTCATATTCGCTCCAAAACGCTTTGGAAACGGACATGCTTCTGTCGTAAAACGCCTTGGCTTTTAGTTTTTTGTCTTTGATTTTTTGGCCGAGCGGCGGGAAGATACCTAAATTTGCGTTCATGGGCTGAAAACTTTTTCCGCATGTATCGTCGCCCAAGTAGCGCAACAGCGAGCCTATGGCGCTCTCGGGGGGCCATACGGGCAGACGCGCGCCGCGCAGGAGGCAAGCGGCGTTCAGCCCCGCCACGAGGCCCATAGCCGTGCTTTCCATGTAGCCCTCGACGCCGGTTATCTGCCCCGCCAAAAATACGCTTTCGCCGCTTGCGCGCAGTACGCTTTTGAGCCTCAGATGCTCGTCAAGCGCCTTCGGGGCATCCACGTAAATATTGCGGTGCATGACGCCGAAACGCGCTATATCGGCGTTTTCGAGGGCCGGGATAATTTTCAGGAGGCGTTCCTGCTCGCCCCACCTCAGGCCGGTCTGAAAGCCGACCAAGTTCAGCAGTGTGCCCTCTCTGTTGTCCATGCGAAGCTGCACAGCCGCGTAAGGCTCCCGCCCCGTCCTGGGATCCGGGAGGCCGACGGGCTTCATTGGGCCGAACCTGAGAGTGTCGACGCCGCGCGACGCCATCTCCTCTATCGGCATGCACCCCTCGAAGTAAGAGTTTTTTTCAAAGCGCATACCGCGCTCAAAGCTATGGGGGACGACTCGCTCCGCCTGGGTTAAAAATTCATAAAACGCGAGATATTCTTCTTTGTCAAGCGGACAGTTGATATAGTCGTTGCCTCGTCCGTAGCGTCCCGCTATGTACGCTTTATCCATATTCACGGACTCGCGAGTCACTATCGGGGCTACGGCGTCGAAGAAAGACAAATAGCCGTCCCCCACGCGCGACGAAAGAGCCTTTGTCATGGCTGTGGACGATAACGGCCCTGTGGCTATGACGCAGGGCGCGTTTGGAATGTCCATAGCCTCCTCGCGGACGACCCGGATGCGCGAGTTGGATTCGATATGAGCGCTTACAAGTTCCGAAAATTTATCTCTGTCCACCGCTAAAGCGCCGCCGGCGGGGACGCGGGATATGAGCGCGCACTCCAAAATCAAAGAGCCTCCGAGCGCGAGCTCGGCCTTGAGAATCCCAGCCGCGCTGCCCTCGCCGTCGCCGCCGAAAGAATTACTGCAAACGACCTCGGCCAACTGCGCTGTGCTGTGGGCGGGGGTTTCCACAAACGGCCTCATCTCGTAAAGATACACGGAAAACCCTCTTTTTGCCAATTGCCAACTCGCCTCGCTCCCGGCCAAGCCGCCGCCTACGACGACAATGTGCGTTAGCCGCTCAGTTTCTTCATAGGGCATCGGATGTCTCTTCCCGCGTTTTATGCCCGCACTCGGGGCAGAACAGGGTCTTGCCTTTTATCTGCAACGCCGCGCCGCAGTTGGGGCATTTTTCGTCCGTAGGACGGTTCCACGAGACGTAATCGCAGTCGGGGTAGCGCGAGCAGCCGTAGAAAGTCCTGCCCTTTTTGCTACGCCGCTTGACTATTTCCCCGCCCTCTTTGCTCCCGCACTTAGGGCATTTCACGCCGACGGTTTCCAAAATGGCGCGTGTGTATTTGCAGCTCGGATAACCCGTGCAGGCTATGAACTCCCCGAAGCGTCCGCGTTTTTTGACTAATGGCTCGCCGCAATCCGGGCATGGCTCGCCTATTGGCTCGGGAGCCGGAAGAGGGATTCTTTCCGCGCTTTTGGCGTGTTCCACGGTCGGCGAAAGAACGTTCCAAAACGCGCTCACTACGTCGAGCCATTTGCGCTTGTTTTCTTCTATTTCGTCCAACTCTTTTTCCATTTGAGCGGTGAAGCCCGTATCGACTATGGCCGCGACGCTCTCGGAGTCAAAATATTTTTTAAGGAAGCCGTCGACGGTCATGCCGAGAGATGTGGGAGCAAGGCGTTTTTCTTCGTTTTTTTCGACGTAGCCCCGGTCGTAAAGGGTATCCACTATCGTGGCGTAGGTGGAGGGTCTGCCCACGCCGTCCTCCTCTAACGTCTTTATGAGAGTGGCCTCGGAGTAGCGCGCCGGAGGACGGGTGAATTTTTGTTCTTTGTTGCCCGATGTGAAGGTGAGAGTTTCGCCCTCGTCGGCTTTTTCTAACCGCTCGCCCTTGAGGTCGAGAGGCCACACAGCGCCGTAACCCTCGAAGATAAGGCTTTCGCCCAACTGCCTCATCCCGACCCGCCCGGCTTCAGCCAGAAGCGTGGAATTGGCCACGACGGCGCTCGCCATCTGTGACGCCACAAATCGCCGCCAAATTAAGTCGTAGAGTTTGAATTGCTCGGGGGAGAGGGTATTTTTCATGAGTTCGGGCGTCAGGGTGACGTCCGTGGGGCGTATGGCTTCGTGCGCGTCCTGACTTAACCCCGCGGCGGCGTAAAAGTTGGGTTTGGCCGGAAGATACCGTTTGTCGAAGCGGGAGTCGATATAACCTCGGCAGGCGCTCAGGGCTTCGTCCGCTAATCTCAGGCTGTCGGTTCTCATGTAGGTTATCATGCCCGTATGCCCGCGCCCCGGCAAATCGACGCCCTCGTAAAGGTCTTGGGCTATCCTCATGGTTCTGCGCGGCGAGAGGCCTAAGCGGCGCGCCGCCTCCTGCTGCATACTGCTTGTTTTGAAAGGAGGTTGCGGCTTGCGTTGGCTCTCTTTTAGGCGAAACTCGGATACTTTTATGACGTTGCTCTTGACCTCATGAAGAAGCGTATCAGCCATCGCCTCGTCTTTTATCATAAGCGGCTGGCTGTTCTTCCAAAGGTTTTTGCCGTCTAATTTATCGACTTTCAGATCGTACGCTCTCGTTCCGGCCTTAGCGGCTATCGTCACGCTCCAATACTCCTCCGGCTTGAACTCCGTTATCTCTTTCTCTCGAACGCATATAAGGTCGAGCGCCACGGACTGTACGCGCCCGGCCGACAACCCGTAGCGGATTTTCTGCCAAAGTAGCGGCGAGAGCGTGTAGCCGACCAATCTGTCCAAGATGCGGCGCGCCTGTTGCGCGTCCACCTTGCGAAGGTCTATGACCGTCGGATTTTTCACCGCCTCACGGACGGCGCGCTCCGTTATCTCGTAAAATCTTACGCGGCAGGCCTTGTCCAAGGAGACGTTCAAAAGTTCGGCTAAGTGCCAGGCTATGGCCTCGCCCTCCCTGTCGGGGTCCGACGCCAGAAGGACGTTCTTCGCGCTCTGCGACAGCGCGGTTAGCTCATTTTTGATGTTGGCTTTTCCCTTGACCAAGATGTACTCAGGCTCGAAGTTGTGTTCTATGTCTATGGCCATGCGGCTTCGGGGGAGGTCGCGTATATGCCCAACGCTCGCCCTGATGACGTATCCCGGGCCCAAAATTTTGCCAAGCGTCTTGGCCTTTGACGGCGACTCGACTATAACGAGAGTTTTTCCGGCCGCCGCCGCCCCGGAGTAGGACTTGGTTTTTCTCGGGGCCGCGCTCTTTGCGTTATCGGTCTTCTTCTCTATTTTCTTGACGGTTTTCCTGACGCTCTTGTCGTCGCTGTTTTTGACGTTTTTCTTAGCGCTTTCAGGTTTTGTAATTTTAGCGGCCATTTCTTGTCCTCCGGTTTTTTTGTCGTTTGAGTCTTATATTATCATAGCCGTTTCAGATGCCTCGCGACCTGCTCGCCCATATCGCGCAGCGCGTCCTGAAAGTCGGTAACGGACAGGTCGTACCACAAAACGTCAGGGAACTTCCCGAACCATGTAAACTGCCTTCTGCAAAACGCCTTTGTTCTTCTTATATCTCCCGCTTCGGCCTCTTCCAAGGTCATCGTCCCCTTTGCCCAAGCGACAAGCTCTCTGTAACCAAAGCCCTGCATAGAAGGATACCGTTCGTCATAACCGTGTTCCATGAGCCATAAAACCTCTTCCGGGTACCCTGACGAAAACTGTTGCTTCACGCGCCTTGTTATGTTTTCGTAAATCTCGGGGCGAGAACGCGTGAGCCCGATATATAGAACCTTCATGCCGGATGTTTTTTTACTCTCGCTCTCGTAGAGGCTTGACGGCTTCGTGTCGGTGAGCGCGTATATCTCGAGGGCGCGGGACACGCGCCTGACGTCGTTGGGATGGAGACGCGCCGCCGTCGCTTCGTCGACGCGTCTCAAGAGCTTATGTAGCGCCTCCGCCCCCTCGCTTTCGGCTTGTTTCTCGAAACGCTCTCTCGTCGCTCGATCGTGCGGTAAGCCGTCCGAGAGAGAGCCGCGAAAAAGCGCGTCATAATAAAACGGCGTGCCCCCGACAAAAAGAGGAACACGCCCCCTGTCATGTATGTCCCGCGCTACTATGGCGGCTGACTCCACGAAGTTCGCTACGGTAAAAGTCTCGTCGGGGTTCGCAACATCGATGAGATGATGAGGAATTTCCATCCTTGTCTGGGCCGAGACCTTGTCGGTGCCTACATTCATATAACGGTAGACCTGACGCGAGTCGACCGAGATTATCTCGGCGTCTATGCGCGAGGCAAGCTCAAGGCTGAGGGCGGTCTTGCCGACAGCCGTAGGGCCGATGATGGCGGCTACGTTCATTTTCTATACATTGAACCTTATCTCTATCATGTCGCCGTCTTTTACGATATATTCCTTGCCCTCGAGGCGTAGCAGGCCCTTGTCGCGACAAGCGGCTATCGCCGCGCCCGAGGCCACAAAATCATCATAGGCGACAACCTGAGCCCGGATAAAACCGCGCGCGAGGTCGGAGTGTATAGCGCCCGCCGCGTCCACGGCCGTGCTGTTTTGTTCGAGAGTCCATGCCCGCACCTCGTCTTTGCCGCTCGTAAAGAAAGATATAAGCCCAAGCAACCTGTAGGCCTCGTGAATGAGCCTGTCGCGGCCAAGCTCCTCTATGCCGAGGTCTTTCATGAACTCCTCCTGATCACACTGCGCGAGCATGGCCAAGTCCATCTCAAGAGACCCGAAGAGGCGCGCACAAGACAGTCCGGCTTTCTCCGCCGCTTCGGTTATGGGTTTTATGAGCGGCTCGTCCTCTTTTTGCGTCTCGCTCATGTTCAAAACTATAAGCTCGGGTTTCAGGGTGAGGAAGGCAAAACCGGCCAATGCTTTTTTTTGCGCGTCAGACAAGGGAAACTCTCTGAGAGGGCGTTCTTCCATGAGGTTATCTTGCATTTTTTTGAGTATTTCCGATTCGCTCGTCTCCTCGGGCGTTATCTTTTTCTTGGCCGCGAGGCGGGAAACCCTGTTTTCGATGACGCCGAGGTCGCGGTAGATAAGCTCCGTCTCCACTATCTTCCAGTCGCGCAGGGGGTCTATCGACTCCTCGGGGTGAGGCACGTCGGCGTTCTTGAAGACGCGCACGACATGCAACAGAGCGTCGGACTCGGCCGCGAACGACAAAAAGGAGTTTCCAAGCCCCGCCCCCTTGCCCGCTCCTTTTGATAACCCGGCAAGGTCTACTAATTCCATAGTCGCGGGGGTTTCTTTTGATTGTAAGAGCACCCCTTCGAACTCCAGTCACATTCCGAAATCTCGTATGTCGCTTTCTGCTTGACAAAAAATAAACTATTCATGCCTATATTCACCTTCT
>BNVG01000052.1 GCA_025997935.1 Synergistales bacterium
CGCCCTCCTCTTCTTTTGTATAAAATCCCGTATAAAACATTATACCAATATCTGGCAGGGAGATGGGGGCGTTTAGGGAGTTGGGGAGACGAAGGGAGGCAGAAATAGACATGCGTAGGGGCGACCGCCCTCGGTCGCCCGTTCTTAATTGATTGCCCGTTCTTAATTGATCGCCCGTTCTTAATTGATTGCCCGTTCTTAATTGATCAACCGTTCTTAATTGATTACCCGTTCTTAATCGATCGCCCGTGTCTTTTTGTCAGCCGCCCGTGTCAGGGCAACGCGCAAAAGACGGGCGACAGGGCAGAAAACAAACGACCGGGAAATTAAAGACAAACGACAGGGAAATTAAAAACAAACGACCGGGAAATTAAAAACAAACGACAGGGGAATTAAAGACGGGCGACAGGTAATTAAAAACGGGCGACCGAGGGCGGTCGCCCCTACGAATCGCCGCGCTATTTTTTACGTATCAGCGCCGTCAGGGCTACGGCCAGCGCCGCCGCTGTGTCGTCTTTTCGGCGTTCCGTCGGGCGGCGTTTCGTCGGTGTCAGGGGGTTGTTTGCCGATCACTTTTAATATTTTAACCGGTTTTTTCCAAACCCCGTATATATCTCACCAAAAACTCGCGAAGCTCCGATATGCCCAACAACTCGCCGTCCGCGCGCTCTTCCCCGGATGTCAAAATCGGAACGTCAAAAGACCTAAGCCCGCCGGCAATATATTGCTGCAAGAGCCCGCGCCGCTTGTTTTTGGCTATCTTGTCCGACTTGGTGAACAAAACCATAATAGGCTTACCCTTCTCGGAGAGCCAGTCTTGTAGCTCGCGGTCATTAGGCAAAAGCCCGTGGCGAAAATCCACGAGGTGACAGACCAAGCGGAGCGTCGCGCGCGTTTCGATATAGCTTGACGTGAGGCTCGACCACTCTTTACGCTCGCTTTTGCTCCCACCCGCGTAGCCGTATCCGGGCAGGTCGACCACGCGAAACGAGCATAGCTTTCCGTCGGCGTCGCGCACGAGGGTCGAATAAAAATTTATGCTCCGCGTTTTGCCCGGAGACGAACCGACGTAGGCTAATTTTGAACCTAAAAGGGCGTTTACCAATGTGGATTTTCCCACGTTTGAGCGTCCGGCCAAGGCGATTTCGCAAATTTCGTCAGAGAGTAGCGGAAACTGCGGGATGTTGAAGCTGGTGGCCTCGACCTCCGCGCTCCAGTTTGCCGAGCTCATATCAAAACCTTTTTGAAAACGTCTTCCGCCTCTACGGCGTACTCAAGCTCCATACCTTCAAGCACTTTTTGGTCGGGCATTTCCATTACGTCAACAAAATTCGCGCGCGGCAAAATGACGTGATTTATTCCGTATCGCTTGGCGGCCAAGAGTTTTTCTTTTATGCCGCCGATGGGCAGGACATGCCCCAAAAGGGATATTTCCCCCGTCATGGCTATGCCGCTTAGCACTTTTCGCCCGCTTACGGCGGACAAAATAGCGGTGGCTATCGTCACGCCGGCGGACGGGCCGTCTTTTGGCACCGCGCCGTCCGGGACGTGAATATGTATGTCTATGGCTTTCCAGTCGAATTTCCCTATTTTGAGCTTGCCGCTCGCCGAACGCAGAAAACTCACGGCCGCCTTGGCGGACTCCTGCATGACGTCGCCCAAGTTGCCCGTAAGGGACAGCTCGCCCTTGCCTTTCATGGTGACGGCCTCGATCATCAGCACGTCTCCGCCCGCCTCAGTCCAGGCAAGGCCCACGACACTGCCTTTCTGCGGCGAAGTCGGTATTCTGGTGTCGTGCAGTTTAGGCGCGCCGAGATATTCCGTAACGGCGGCTGAACCTATGGTCATAGGCGTTTTCAGCGTCTCTCCGCGGTCTTTCGCCTCGACTATCTGGCGCGTCACTTTACGGGCTATGGTCGACAGCTCCCGCTCAAGCCCGCGAACTCCGGCCTCGCGCGTATAGCGGGTGACGATGCTCGAACATGTCCTGTTGGAGATTTTCATATGAGTTTTTTTGAGGCCGTGCTCTTTCAGAACTCTCGGGAGCAGATGACGGGCCGCTATCTGGGTTTTTTCCTCGTTTGTGTAGCCGGAGAGCGCTATTACTTCCATACGGTCGAGAAGCGGGCGCGGGATGGTGTGAGTGACGTTTGCCGTGGTTATGAAAAGCACCTCGCTGAGGTCGAATGGGACTTCCAAATAATGGTCTGTAAAACCGAAGTTCTGCTGAGGGTCGAGGGCTTCGAGGAGCGCCGAGGCCGGGTCTCCGCGAAAGTCGTTGCCGAGCTTGTCTATTTCGTCGAGAAGCATGACGGGGTTGCAACTTCCGGCTCTCGTCAATTTCTGAATTATGCGCCCCGGCAAAGAGCCTATATACGTTCTGCGGTGTCCCCTAATCTCGGCCTCGTCCCGGACGCCGCCCAGCGAGACGCTGACGAAGTTGCGCCCGAGCGCGCGGGCCACGGAACGCCCGAGCGACGTTTTGCCGACGCCGGGAGGCCCCACAAAACAGATTATCTGAGCTTTCATATCGTCCCCGGCCTGACGGCGCACGGCCAAAAACTCCAAAATGCGCTCTTTCACTTTGTTGAGGCCGTAATGATCCTCATCCAAAAGCTCCGCCGCGTGGGCTATGTCGTCGTTATCGGTTGTGCGGTTGTTCCAGGGCAAATCTATCAGCCAATCGAGATAGTTACGCAGGACGACGGCCTCAGGCGACATGGCGGGCATTTTACCAAGACGCCCTAACTCACGCTGCGCCTTTTCCCTGGCCTCGTCGCTCATGGCCGACTCGGCTATTTTCTGTTCGTACTGCTTCGCTTCATCTGAGTTATCGTCCGGCCCTTTGTCTTTGTCGTTTTGGCCAAGCTCGTCCTGGATAATACGCAACTGTTCTCGCAGATAATATTCTTTTTGCTGTTTGTCGACCACGCTTCTCACGCGGTTTTGAATGTCGTGCTCAAGCTCAAGAATGTCTATCTCTTCCATCAGCATTCGTAGCAAAACGCCGAGCGCCGATTCTAAATCCTGAGTCTCCAAAAGCCTCTGCTTAAATTCAATTTTCACCGAAATGTGCGCCCCGACGAGGTTTACGAGTTGCCCTATGTCCTCTATCTCCAAAATGGAGGACACGACCTCACCGGGGATGCGCGGCTGCAAGACGTTATAACGCTCGAACCCCTCTAAGACGCTACGCTTCAGAGCCTCCATATTGGGCGAAGCCGAACGCTTCCACGGCATGGGTGAGAGGGGCGACTTCAGTACGTCCCCATCCATTATGTAGCCGTCGCTCTTCATGCGCGCGGCTCCCTCTACAAGCGCCTTTGTGGTGCCATCCTGAATACGCGCCATTTGAAGGATATTGCAAAGCACCCCTACGTTATAGAGGTCTTTGCCTTCGGGGTCTTCCGAGTCCATGCTCTTTTGAGTCGCTACAAATATTTTTTTGTCATGCAAAAGCGCGGTTTCGATGGTTTTCAGAGAGCGGGCGCGTCCGACAAAAAGAGGGATTATTATCCCCGGAAACAGCACCACGTCGCGAACGGGCAAGACAGGATAAACCCTGTCGTCGCTGTCCATGATTATTTCCCCCCGAAACTGTTCCTGCTCGGGTTCCAAATCAGGCGACCTCTCTGTCGGTTTTATCGTCATGTTCGTCATTACGCAAAGACGCCGCGTGTAACGTCTCCGCAATGTCGTCGCCGGCGAGCGCCTTGTCGATGAAATCCGCCGTTATCTCTATACTTGCCGGCTCGCGTTTGAGCGACGGGAGCTCGTACATAATGTCCAGCATCAGGTTTTCCATGATGGAGCGAAGCCCGCGCGCGCCGGTTTTTTTCTTCACGGCCAAGGCGGCCACCCGGGCCAGCGCGTCCGGCGTGAAGCCGAGCGACACGTTCTCGAGAGACAGGATTTTTTTGTACTGTCTGACAAGCGAGTTGCGCGGCTCCTGCAAAATGCGGATAAACGCCTCCTCGTCCAAGTCCTCGAGCGCCACCAAGACCGGGATGCGCCCCGTAAGCTCGGGAATAAAACCAAAGGCCATCAGGTCTTCGGGCTGAATTTTGCTGACTATGTCGTAGCTCTTGACGCTTCCCATGTTCACCAATTCTCCGCCGAAACCGATGGTCTTCTGCCGCTCGCGTCTCGCCACGATGTCCTCTATGCCCTCAAAAGCCCCGCCGCATATAAAAAGAATATTGCTCGTGTCTATTTGAATAAAATCCTGATGTGGGTGCTTGCGTCCGCCCTTGGGCGGGATGTTTGACAGGGTTCCCTCCAAAATTTTCAAAAGGGCCTGCTGCACTCCTTCGCCCGAGACGTCGCGCGTTATGGACGTCGACTCGGACTTGCGCGCTATCTTGTCTATCTCGTCTATATATATCACGCCGCGCTCGGCCTCCTGTAGGTCATAATCCGCGGCTTGCAGGAGACGCACGAGAATGTTTTCCACGTCCTCGCCGACATATCCGGCCTCGGTGAGGGTTGTGGCGTCGGCTATGGCGAACGGGACGTTCATCTTACGCGCCAGCGTCTGCGCTATGAGGGTCTTGCCGGAGCCGGTGGGGCCGAGCAACAAGACGTTGCTCTTTTGAAGCTCCACTTCGGCGTCTTTTGTGTCGATGTTGTTTTTTACCCGCTGATAGTGATTGTAAACCGCCACGGAAACGACTTTCTTTGCCCGCTCCTGGCCTATGACGTACTGGTCTAAAAAAGCGTTGAGTTCTTTAGGCGTGGGAATAGAAAAATTTTGATTTTTTTCTTTTTTTGAGGACGTTGATGAACTCGGCGCGGTTCTGTTCTTTGTCTGCTGCGAGCGACGATCGTTTTGAGGCGCGCTTTGCGCCTGATCGTCGTCGCTTTCTTCGTTGTCGTTCGATAAAATCATTCCGCACAAACTTACGCACTCGTCGCATATATAAATACCGGAACCCACAGGGCCCGAGATCAGACGATAGACTTCTTCCTGCGCTTTGCCGCAAAAAGAGCAACGGACGGTTTCACCGCCGCCTTTGACAGATTTTCTCAAAACTATTCCCTCCAATAAATCCCTCACCCTTAAATTCTCAAAGCGGCAAACTGCCGCCCCTGCGGTTAAGGGTGAGGGATTCGCAATATTTCAGCGGGCCGCGATTATCTTGTCGATAAGCCCGTAGGCAAGCGCTTCGTCCGCCGTCATAAAATTGTCGCGGTCGGTGTCAATAGCTATCTTTGCTATGTCCTGCCCTGTGTGAGACGCCAAAATGCCGTTGAGCCGCTCGCGCGTACGTAAGATGTTGCGCGCGTGAATCTCTATATCGCTGGCCTGTCCGCGCGCCCCGCCCATCACCTGATGAATCATCACCTCGGCGTTTGGCAAGGCTATACGCTTGCCCTTCTCGCCTCCGGCCAAAAGCACCGCCGCCATGCTGGCCGCTATGCCAAGGCAAATAGTGGAGACGGGACTCTTGATATACTGCATGGTGTCGTATATAGCCATGCCGGCCGTAACGCTTCCCCCCGGGCTATTGATATAAAGGTGAATATCCTTCTCGGGGTCTTCGCTCTCAAGAAAAAGCAACTGCGCGACAATGACGTTGGCCACGTCGTCCTCGACCTCCGTCCCAAGGAAAACAATCCTGTCCTTCAGGAGACGGCTGTATATATCATAAGCGCGCTCTCCGCGCCCTGTTTGCTCTACGACATACGGAACGGTAAAATAGGCCATTGGTTTTTTACTTCCCCTCCGCGTCGCGTATCGTGACCTTCTCCATGATGAGCTTCACTACTTTCTTGTAATAAAGCTCGTTCACGAGAGATTGCAGACGACCTTCCTCTTTATGGAACATCGCGCGCAGTCTGGACGGCTCCACGCCATACGCTTTGGCCATGGCGTCAATCTCGGCGTCTATCTCCTCTTGCTCGACGCGGACGCCGTTCTTCTCGCCCACGGCGTCCAATACAAGCGTACGGCGCGCTATCACTTCCGCGTTTTCTTTTGTCGTCTGCTCATAGCTGGCCTTGTTGACGCCGGAGCGGGTGAGATATTCGTCGAAAGTCAAATTATAGCGCTCTTTGGCGTTTGCCGTGTCGCGCTCGGTCAACCGCTCTATTTGCTTTTTCAAAATAGACGCGGGAACCTCAAGTTCAGACTTGGCGACTAAGTCATTGAGGGCGGCGTTGGTTACGGCCTCAGTGGCCTCTTCCTGAAGGCGAAGCTCCAAGCGCTCTCTTGTTTTCGCCTTGAAATCCTCAAAGGACTCGAAGTCCTCGCCCATTTTTTCTTTCAAAAGCGGCGGCGTTAGTTCGGGCAAAATCCTTTCTTTTATTTCACGAACGGTGAAATCGTGGCGCAGTTTTTTGCCGGCGAGGTTTTTGTCGTTAAACTCGGCCTCCACCTGAAACTCCGCGCTCGCGCTGTCGCCTTTGTTCTTGCCGACGAGGGCGTCTTTTATCTCTATGCGTATATCGCCTGATAAGTCGACGTCTTGATCCTGCGCGGGGTATTCGGTATCTTTGTCATCCGCGTCAAAAACATGGGAAACGCAAGTCACCGAGACCACATCGCCGACGTCCACCGGACGGTTCACGAGCGAAAGAGTCGAAAATTCCTTTTGGTAGAGTTTCACCATATCCTCGAGCATATCTTCAGTGACGGGGGAACTGCGCTTCTCGACCTCTATCTCCGAAAGCTCAGGCAACGTTATATCCGGCGACACCTCAAAAGACACCTCGCAAAACAAGGTCTCGCCCTCGCGAATGTCGGCCAGCTTGTAGTCGGCTATGGGCGTATCGATAACCACGAGGTCGTAGTCGTTTATGACCTGATCCATCGCCTTGGGAAGCATTTTCCAAAACGCTTCGTCGTAAATGTTTTCTCTGCCCAAACGCATCTCTATGACATTGCGGGAGACGCGCCCTTTTCGAAATCCGGGGATTTTCACTCTTTCCGCAATTTCCTGCAAGGTTTTTTGGAGGCTTGCGGCGAACTCCTCGGCGTCAAACTCGATCTTTACCTTGACTACGTTCTTTTCCTGTCCCAACAGCTCCGTCTTCATGCTCCGCCAACTCCCGATATGAATTTTTACGTGAATTTGCCGTAAATACCCGGCCATTTCGATAGGGGCGACCGTCCCCGGTCGCCCCTATCGGGTTAATGTCTACTTATCGAACGTGTCGCTTTCTGTCAGGAAGCCGACGCGTTTATCGTTTTCGGCGTCCCAAGGTTCTGCGGTGAGCCAGTCGTCATCAGTAACTTCTTGCCGGTTTTGATGATCTTGCTTTTCCGTTTTCTTATGGTCGTCTTCGTCAAAGCGCTTGAACCCGGCCATTCCCGTTCCGGCAGGGACAAGATGACCTATTATGACGTTTTCCTTTAGCCCGTAGAGAGGGTCTATCTGCCCCTTGACAGCGGCTCCGGCCAGAATCTGAGCCGTCTGCTGAAAAGACGCCGCCGAAAGGAAGCTGTCCGTAGCTAAAGCGGCCTTGGTAATGCCGTGGATGAACGGCTTGCACTCAGGTCTTTCGCGCAGTTTACGCACAAACGTGACGTTGCGTATCAGCCGTTTGGCGTCGCCCTTAGCGGCGAGAACGCGTACAAAGATCTCGGATGGCTCTCCGTCGACTATAGTTTCAAGCATATCTTTGTCCACTTCGTGACCGTACTCCAAAGAATCAACCGAGACGGCCGAATTTGCGGGCATTACGCTCAACAGCACCTTGCCGCCAATCTTGGCGGACAGGAATTTTTTCAGCAAATCTCTTCGGCTTATAGCTCCATCCTCTGTTTCGATGAGAGTGACGGCGCCCTCGGCTAAGCCGCGAACGACGTGAGCGTCGACGTACTGCGGAACATCAGTAAGCGAAGCCCCGTCCTTGCCCTCGGCGGCCAGAAGTGTTTTGCCCCAAAGGGCGTCGTTGTTCATCAAGTCGTTCTGGAACATGTCTACGACGACTATCTGTTCGACGTTGTGCCATACTTTTATCTCAAAAAGCTGCGCGTCGGCGATGAGCTTGGCCGTCTCCTGCGTTATGAGCGTGTCGGCCTCGGCCAAAACCTCGTCGTTTACGACTAATTTCTCAGCTAACCAAGTGACCCCGACTAATTTTTCCAGCGCGTCACGGTCTCTCACCATAATGGGGGTGGGATCGCAGGACGTTATAGCGCGAAGATCGGCGGCGGTCAGGCGCGACCCGACGGAGACAAGCTCAAGGCCTTCCATTTGTTTGCGGAAAGCCGCGTCGCCAACTATTATGTTTACGTCCTGCCCGTCGTGCTCCAAAATAATCTCGGAAATCATCATACCCGGCCTCAGGAGAAGCTGAACGGCGTTGTCATCCAAGGGCTTGCCCAAAAGCTCGGATGTCTCCTCGCTCGGCCTTTCGATTTTCTTGAGTATATCTCCCCTGAAGATACGCAAAGCCTCAGATGTGTTATGTTCGTTATCTTGAGCTATGCGAGCCTCTTCGCTTTCTATGTCGCTGTTCCATACCATGTCGCCGGCCACAAACGACGTATCGCCCTCCTCTATAACCTTGACCTTATTGAGAGGGGCTACCTTACGAAGAATGACCTCTATATGCTTATTGTTGATAGAAACGCCCTGAGACTGATACACTTCCTGAATTTCGTCGACCAGCATGTGCTGCACGGCGTCTATTCCGCTGACCTCGAGAAGCTGCTGAGGGTCTATGTTACCCTCCGTCAAATGAGTTGTTTTTTCAACTTCCTTGCCTTCGACGATATCCTCTTTCAGCTCCTGCGAGGACGGGATGGCGTGAACAATACTGTCGTCGCCGTCATGGGAGACTATCACAACCTTGCGCTTGCCGTCCGTTTTGTGAATTTCTTTAATCGTTCCGTCAATGCCGGCCAAGAACGCGACCTTACGCGGACGGCGCACCTCGAAAAGCTGCTCGATACGCGGCAAGCCCTGAGTAATGTCCTCTCCCGTGGAACGAACTCCGCCCGTATGGAATGTCCTCATGGTAATCTGAGTGCCGGGTTCTCCGATAGACTGCGCCGCCACAACCCCGACGGCCTCTCCTATGGGTACGAGATGGCGCGACGAGAGATCCATGCCATAGCACTTCTGGCATAACCCGCGTTTCAGCGCGCAAGCCAGCGGACTACGTACCCACACCTCGGTAGCTCCGCCCTTGTCTATGGTCGTGGCCATTTCATAAGTGATTATTTCGCCCTTTTTGACCAAGATCTTTTTTGAGCCGACGGCGTAAATGTCTTCCAACGCGATGCGTCCTGATATACGGTCTCTCAAGGGGATCATGTCTTTGCCGTCTCTTCTCAGGGGGCGGATACATATTCCCTTATCGGTGCCGCAATCGTGTTCGGTGATTATCAGGTCTTGAGCCACATCGACCAAGCGTCTCGTCAGATAGCCGGACTTGGCCGTCCTGAGCGCGGTGTCCGCAAGGCCCTTTCGCGCGCCGTGAGTAGAGATGAAATACTCCAGCATGTTCATCCCCTCACGGAAATTGGCCGTTATGGGATAGTCGATTATGCGTCCCGTAGGATCTGACATGAGGCCGCGGATACCGGCCATCTGAGCCATCTGCCTTTTACTTCCGCGAGCGCCGCTATCGACCATCATGCGGATAGAGTTACCGCCCCGAGAGTCGCCGTCCTTGTCATTGGCGTCCTCATCGGTCTCCGCCATGTGCGTGGTTATGCTGTCGGCAATGTTTTCGACGGCCTTTGTCCAGAGTTTGTCCTTCTGATAGAGGTAGCCGTCTCTGTCCATTTCGCCCATCTCGTAGCGTTCTTTGTAGAAGTTGTCCTCATCCATGGTTCCCTTGATGATATCCTTCTTCTCCGAAGGAATAGTGATGTCTTTAACTCCAAAACTGATTCCGCTCTTGGCCGCCCAGTGGTATCCCAAAGTTTTTACGGCGTCGAGCATCTCCACCACGGAGGTTCTGTCTATTTTGTCATAAGCGTCGTCCAAAAGATGTCCGATGTTCTTTTTGTCAAGCCTCTTGTTGACATAGCGCAACGGCGCGGCTATCACGCTGTTAAAAAGCGCCCGCCCGGGGGAGGTCTCCACAAACACCGTGGCATACTCGGGAGCTTTCACTTTTCCAGCGCCGTCAACTATGACGGGCTTGCCCTTCGCTCCGCGATACTGGCGGCGTCCGTCGGGCATCATTGACCATTCCGGGTCGACTTTGAGCCATATACGGGTGTTGAGATGTACTGCCCCGTGGTCAAACGCCGAAAGCACGTCAGGAATACTCGAGAAGTGCATCCCGTCTCCCTGCATTTTTTGACGCATATCGGTCAGATAGTAAATTCCCAGGACTATATCCTGCGTCGGCGTTACGACGGGGCGTCCGCTGGCCGGAGAAAGCAGGTTATTCGCGGACAGCATCAAAAGGCGGGCCTCCGCCTGAGCCTCAATGGACAAGGGCACATGCACGGCCATTTGGTCTCCGTCGAAGTCCGCGTTGAAGGCCGTGCAGACCATCGGGTGAAGGCGAATGGCCTTTCCCTCCATCAACACCGGCTCGAAAGCCTGTATTCCAAGGCGGTGTAAAGTAGGGGCGCGGTTCAGCATGACCGGGTGGTCTCTGATTATTTCCTCCAGAATGCCCCAAATATCCTCGCGCCCTCGCTCTATGATTCGCTTGGCGCTTTTTACGTTAGGCGCGAGCTGTCTGTCGACCAACTGCCTTATAACGAAGGGTTTGAACAGCTCCAAAGCCATCTGCTTGGGCAACCCGCACTGATAAATCTTGAGTTGGGGGCCTATGACTATAACGGAACGTCCCGAATAGTCGACTCGCTTGCCCAGAAGGTTCTGGCGGAAACGCCCCTTCTTGCCGCGTAAAAGGTCGGTGAGGCTCTTCAAGGGGCGACTCCCCGCGCCGAGAACGGCCTTGCCGACGCGGCCGTTATCGATAAGCGCGTCGACAGACTCCTGCAACATGCGTTTTTCGTTGCGGATTATGATGTCCGGAGCTTTGAGCTCCTGTAATTTTTTCAGGCGGTTATTGCGGTTTATGACGCGCCTGTATAGGTCGTTCAGGTCTGATGTGGCAAAACGCCCTCCGTCAAGCTGCACAAGCGGTCTCAAGTCCGGCGGAATTACGGGCAGGACGTTCATGATCATGGACTTAGCGCTGGACGCGCTCTTGCGGAAGTCCTCCGCCACCTGAAGGCGTTTGACTAATTTGCGCTTTTTCTGCCCGCTACTCTCCCCGACTTCCTCGCGCAAAGTATCGCCCAGAAGGTCGAGGTCGAGACGCTCGATCATGGTCTCTACGCCCTCGGCGCCAATTCCGGCCTCAAATTTCTTATCGTAAGACAGGCAAAGATTCTGTTGGCGTTCATAAATGACCTCAGCCTGCGCGAAAGGCGAAGACCCCTGCTCTATAACGATATAGCACGGGTCGTCAATGGTCACGACCCATCGAGACGCGGCGAAACGCCCCAAATATTTTTGCTGAAAAATATCAAGCTCGCTTTTTGAAAGAATGCTGCCCTTGGAAAATGGCAATTTAAGCGCCGCCGTTACGATAAACGCGTCGTTATTGGAGAGCTGGGCGCGCCTGAAAAGCTCATTGTCTTTTTCGTTCTCTTCTTTGCCGTACTGTTCGCGCCGTTTATATTGTTCGATAATGCGCTCTTTTTCTGAAACGGACACGACAAGACCGGTTTTCAGTCTGGCATTTTCAGAGTCGTCGCCGTCCGAATAAAGATTGCGCGTCAACTCAAAAGCGGACTCTACCTTGAAAATTTCGTCTCCGTAGTCCGTTCTGTAGCGGTTGACCTGCTGTATCGTCAGAAGATCCCCTTCGTCTACGGGGAGATTGTCCACAGACTCGACAACAAAGGCCTCTTCGGCTTTGAATTTGGTGTCGTAGTGAGCGTGTACCTTCATTTCGCTTTCGGCTATTACGGCGCCCTTACGCACCAAATCCGTGCGGCGTCCGTCGAGCACCACTTTGTAAGCCGGTTCTTTCTTACGGGTTGGGGCAAAGTAAACCACTTTTTCGAGGTCTTTCGCGCTCGTCCCCAAAAGAAGGCTCAGGCGGCTCGGAATCCCCCTGAGATACCATATATGGACGACGGGCGCGGCCAGCTCAATATGCCCCATACGCTCGCGCCGCACACGGTTATCGGTAACTTCCACACCGCAACGATCGCATCTTACGCCACGGAATTTCGGGCCGCTACGCTTATATTTGCCACAAGCGCACTCAAAGCTACGAGTGGGGCCAAAAATACGTTCACAGAAAAGTCCGTCCTTTTCGGGGCGGAGAGTCCTATAATTTATGGTCTCGGGTTTTTTGACCTCGCCGCTCGATATTTCCCTGATGCGTTCCGGAGTGGCTAATTTTATCCGCACGCCGACTATTTCTCTCCGAGTCATAGTACGTCAATCCCCTCTCCTGCCACGTCGTCAATCAAAGGTATTTCATCCGGTAAATCAGCCGGCAATTCGCCCAAATCAGGCACCACGGCAAAATCTGTCTCATCGATAAGGCTGTCGCGCAGACTGTCAGGCTCCGCCAAATCCACAACGTCGGAAGTGTATGCGTCGTCGCCTCTGTTTTCATCAAAAAACGCTCCTTCAGGAATATGTCCCCGCGTCGGCATGTCCTCTTCTTCGTCCTCCAAAACCATACCGCCGATAGTTCCGTTGTCGTACTGAACCTCTACGTCCAAGCTCAACCCCTGAAGTTCCTTGACCAATACGCGGAAGCTCTCGGGAATGCCGGGTTTGACGAGACTCTGACCCTTGACTATCGGTTGTATGTATATGCTTAAACTGATTCACCTTGTCGACGATAAAATCCATGCCCGCTCGACCGGCCCGTACAGCCTGATAACGCAGCAACCGCTGGGCGGCAAGGCTCAGTTTGGAGGGCAGAGGTTCGGCGAGATGGAGGTATGGGCTCTCGAGGGATACGGCGCGGCCAACGTCTTGCAGGAAATGCTGACCGTAAAATCCGATGACATCAGGGGGCGCGACAAGACCTACGAACGGATAGTCAAGGGTCAG
>BNVG01000053.1 GCA_025997935.1 Synergistales bacterium
CAAGCGTCTGACTAAGGCGCTCCCCACCAAACCACGGTGCCCGGCGACGTAAATTTTCGCATGGTTGTCCATTGGGCTCACCCTCTTGTCAATCTTCCTCTAAAGGATAACAAACTTCATAACCGGCTTTTGCAACCAGCACGTTTTTTTTGAAAAGCTCCATATCGTACCGTACCATCCGCCGCGCCAACTCCTCAAAAGAGACTTTGCGCTTCCAGCCCAAGAGACGTTCCGCCTTGGACGGATTGCCCAAGAGCAACTCCACCTCTGTGGGGCGGAAGTAGATTGGGTCCACCTCTATGACTGTTTCTCCCGTAGCCGCGTTTACGCCATGCTCGTCCTTGCCCTCGCCCCGCCATTCCAGTGCTATCCCGGCCTCCCGGAACGCCGTCTCGGCGAACTCCCGCACGGAATGAGTCTCGCCCGTCGCTATCACAAAATCGTCGGGCTTGTCGTGTTGCAGCAAAAGCCACATCGCCTCTACGTAGTCTTCGGCGTGCCCCCAGTCGCGCTTGGCGGAGAGGTTGCCTAAGTAGAGTTTTTTCTGCAATCCCAAAGCTATGCGGGCGGCGGCGCGCGTAATTTTGCGCGTCACGAAAGTCTCGCCCCTGAGTTCAGACTCATGGTTGAAAAGGATGCCGTTGGACGCGAACATGCCGTAAGCCTCGCGATAGTTCACCGTAATCCAGTAGGCGTAGAGCTTTGCCGCCGCGTAGGGGCTGCGGGGGTAGAACGGTGTGGTTTCACTCTGCGGCGTCTCCTGAACTTTGCCATAGAGTTCGCTGGTCGAAGCCTGATAAAAACGCGTTTTCTTCTCAAGGCCCAAAATACGCAAGGCCTCTAAGATGCGAAGCGTCCCGATGGCGTCGGAGTTAGCCGTGTACTCGGGCGTCTCAAACGATACCTTGACGTGGCTCTGCGCCGCCAAGTTGTAGATCTCGTCAGGCTGTGTCTGCTGAATTATGCGTATAAGGTTGCTCGAATCGGTGAGGTCGCCGTAGTGCAATATAAGCCTTGGATCGTCCTCGTGCAGATCCTTATAAAGATTGTCGATACGGGCCGTATTGAAAAGCGAACTGCGCCGCTTTATGCCGTGGACGCAATAGCCTTTTTTCAAAAGAAACGACGTAAGATACGCGCCGTCCTGTCCTGTAACGCCGGTTATTAGAGCCGTTTTTGGATCTGTTTTAAGATCTGTTTTCATTATAACGCCTCATTCTCGATATTGTTTAGATATAGAGCCTATTGGTCCTCTTTGCTTTATACTCAGTCCGAACTCTTCCTTGCCTCGAACGAATATGGAATGCCGGGAACCCTCAGGAGAATATTTAGCAGTTTTCTAAGCGCGTATTTTACCCCGAAGATTTTCAAAATAAAACTCTCAAAGAAAACAGGGGGCAAAAACGGAAGCCGCTTGCTTAAATTTTTAGCCCAAAGCGCGTCTATTTCGTCTTTGCGAAGCGGAGCGTAATTCATAACAGTGTCCCAAAAAGCGTAGGCTTTCAAATCCGAAAAACCCGCCGACTCAATGCAGTCTCTGTAGAAAGGCAGAGAATACGCATTTTCGCCGCGTGTCAGACGGTGCATAGGATGGTTTGCCAAAAACACATCTAAATCTCCGTCTTTGAAAATAACGTGTTCCCTGAGAGCCAAGAAAAAACCGTCTTTCTTCAATACCCGATAAATCTCCGCGCACATTTTTTGTAAGCTCCGCGCGTGGTGCAACACCTGCCGGGCAACTACAATATCGACAGAGGAGTCTTCCAATGGAATATCCTCACCCCATCCCTCCAAAATTTCAAATTGCGCCTTGGTAGTTTCCCGTATAGTCCGCATGGCAGCCCGTCCAGTAATTGCGCCGTCTCCGGGTTCAAGGGCTATGACGCGGTAGCCAAGTTCCGCCAACGCGAAAGACAAAACCCCATTTCCGGCGCCGACATCCAGAACAAGCGGCGGCGATTCCTTGCTTTTGATCTCTCTTGATAAACGCCCGGAAATTTCCAAAAACTCTTCGCTGTCTTTATAGCGTAAAGCCGCCGCCGTCGGATTTGCGTCAAGATAAGTATCTGTCATAAGCTGTCGGTATTTATCATCTTTCATGAGCGCTATTGTGGCTTCTTCGTAAGACAACGACATAACGGCTTACCTCCCGCGTTATTCAACAATTGCTCTTAAAGCCAAACGAAACTTTTCAGGATTGATGTATACGTCAGCGCAATCCGTATCGCGAAAATAAATTCCGCACGGTTAAAGCGTTCTTCTATAAAATTGACATCTTGGGCAACAGCACATTCAAAAAGTCTTGGTTCGCAAAATCCGCAACATGGGCATAACGCCCAAATAATCAAATTACGATATAAGTTCTTTGTACAGCTCGTACGTTTCCTTAGCGCAACGCTCCCACGAAAAAAGTTTGCAGCGCTCTTTACCGGCTATTTTCAACGATTCCCTCACGTTATCATTATACGCCAACTTATATAAAACTTCACGCAGGGACTCGTTCGAAGAAACGTCAAACAACGCGGCGGCGTCTCCGGTTATCTCAGGTATGGAACTGGCGTTGCCGGCCACGACCGGGCATTCGCAGCTCATAGCTTCCAGTAGGGGTAAGCCAAACCCTTCATACAACGAAGGATAGACAAATATATGCGCGTTTTTATATAAAGCGGCAAGCACATCATCGCCGCCGGAATATCTGAATATACGGTCTGAAACGCCACGCTCTGAAAACATGGCTTGTTCACTTCCGGAAAATTCAGGGCCAAGACAGACAATGACGAAATCTTTTTTCAAAGAGGCGTCCTGAGCGTACGCGTCAAGCAAAGCAATGAAGTTTTTATAACTCCAACGCGGGCCAACAAAAAGCAAATAAGGAGCGTCGGGCAACTTGATATTAGCAGTGGGCGAATCCGCTAAGTTGTTGCAACCCCAGTGTATGACAGAGACCTTGCACGATGAATCTATGTCGTACAGCTCCAACATATCTTTTTTTGTCGCTTCGGATATGCAAATTAAAGCATTGGCTATTTGAAAAGCCTCACGCTTCAAAGACGGAGTGTTATCATTTTGAAAATAATCATTCAACCGTTCATGTGTAAAATCATGAACGGTGAAAATATTCCAGGAAACGTCGGCTTTGGGAGAATCATAATAAGTATGGTGATATATGCAATTTTTATCTTGCGACGATCGCGACTCAAAATTTCGCCAAAATATTTGGCTCGCAAACCTGCGTATAAAGCCAGTGCGGGGAACAACGGGAACCTTGCGTCCAAAATAACCGGAGAATTTGCCCTTAAAACTCTCTAAGCCATATTCGTTAATGAAAAAACCCATAAATAAATCAATATCCAAGTCCTCATATTTTAGGAGATGAACTATAAGCTCATAAAAACACTTCGATACTCCGCCGTATTTTTGTTGAAAAATAGAGTAATCATATAAAGCTCTCAAGATTCATCACCTCTTCCAAACCCCTAACCGTATTCCAAACGGCAAAACCATTTCTATAAATCGCAGAGGGCGATATAGAAACCAGAAAAGCGACTTGATTGACCACCGCGATTTATAACGGTCATGCAGTCCGATATAAATGAACTCCGCGTGGTTTTCATGTTTTTCTTTGTCAGCGTCACAATGGTCAGGCATCACTATCGGGATGTTACCAATACTCAAGTCGATATTCTGTATTATCCATGCCGAACCCGCCGACTTATGTGTCGACAAGTCGTCAAAGCCGATATTTGTGGTCAGGCTATACGGAGGGAAAAGATTTAGTCCATTTCTCGCAAAAATAGCCCAATACCATTGAATATCCCACGTTTCAATATCATATTTCACCTGACGCAAAAGCATGGACGTAAAATTATACCGTCCCCGCAAGTCAAAATCCCATGCTATACGCTTATCTTTAAGAAGTTTCTCCCAGCCGGGGGCATGATAGTCATAGAAATCCCACGCGCGTTTCCATGTCGCCCAGCCCCAACAGGATTGCGTTTTTATGAAAAACGCTTTATCATCCCCCTGCCGATATTTTGACGGCCAAAAACCGCAAATTGAAAAGACCTCATTGTTGTTTTTATATTTGTCGAGCCCTTCGTTCATAAAACGTAAAAAGTTCGAAGACGTCAAGATGTCATCCTCAACAACGATAACGCGGCCAAAGCGGTCGCAAAGTTCCGTGATGCCGGCTATCAAAGATTTTGATAGTCCCTGATTAGTCTCGTGTTCTGTGATTGTGACGGAGCGGAAATCCTTCGCCGTGCGGATAAGCTCTCTGACTTGTCGCACCCCCGCGTACGCGCCATCATCTTTTGGCCCGTCGGAAAATATGAACAGGTCGCTATCAGCGGCCAAGTCATTGGCGGCGAGAGCCTCTAACGTTCGTTTTGTGTGGTCTGGACGCTTATATACAAAAAAAGCGATAGGGGCCGGGTTTTTAATGTTGGAATTGTTCATCAAAGTAAAGAATATGGCTTTCGGCTAAGACAACAAGCCCATGAAATACTTTATCGTTTCCTTCAGGCCGTCTTCTAACTTGACTTTAGGCGTCCACTGAAACGTCTTTTGCGCGAGCGTTATGTCGGGCTTGCGGCGGTGCGGGTCGTCCGCCGGGAGCGGCAAAAATACAAGCCTTGATTTAGAGTTTGCAAGAGTAATCACTTTCTCGGCCAGCTCCAGCATGGTGAACTCCTCAGGGTTGCCGAGGTTGAACGGCCCCGTCGCGTCGCCCGAGTTTTCCATGACGGCTGTAAAACCCGCTATCAAATCGGAAACGTAACAAAAGCTGCGCGTCTGGCTTCCGTCGCCAAAAATAGTGATGTCCTCATTTTTCAGCGCCTGAATGATAAAGTTGCTCACGACGCGCCCATCGTTGGGCGACATGTTTGGCCCGTATGTATTGAAGATGCGGGCTACTTTTATGGGCAGGCCGTATTGCCGGTGAAAGTCGAAAAAAAGCGTCTCCGCGCAACGCTTGCCCTCGTCGTAGCAAGCGCGTACGCCTATCGGGTTGACCTTGCCCCAGTACGTCTCCTGTTGAGGATGAACCTCCGGGTCGCCGTACACCTCGCTTGTAGAGGCCTGAAAGACACGGGCTTTTATGCGGAGCGCGAGGTCGAGAAGGTTTATCGCGCCATGTACGCTGGTTTTGACGGTCTGAACGGGGTCGAATTGATAATGCACAGGGCTGGCGGGACAGGCGAGGTTGTAGATCTCGTCGACCTCGGCGCTGTAAGGTTCCGTAACGTCATGTCGCAAGACCTCAAAATATGGGTTTGAGGTCAGCGGCAGGACGTTGTCCTTTTTGCCTGTGAAGAAATTGTCGAGGCATAAAACCTCGTAATTTTTTTTCAAAAGCGCGGCGCAGAGATGAGAACCGAGGAATCCAGCCCCGCCCGTCACTAAAACTCTTTTTCTGCTGCCTTTAGGCATTTTCGTTTTCACTCCTCTTTTTCGTCTAACGCGAACATGAAGCCTCCGCGATTATCTCCTCCCACATCGCTTTGGCGTCGCTGTATAAGCCTGATTTTTCAACGCTGAGGAGGCGCTTGTCCCTGAGGCGCGCGTAAGCCGGGTACAACCCAAGCGCGTCTATCCCGAGCCTGAGCCAATATTTAATCTCCGTTTTAAGTATTTTTTTCAAAGCGGCGAAGCGCGGCAGATATTTTTGATAAATAGCCATATTCTCGTTTGCCAGAAGCAAGGATGGACGCGACGACGCGCCGTTGTCGCCGAAAGCCGCCAGGACTTTGTCTATAGGGCAAAAAATCTCACCGGCCTTGTATAAACGCAACATAAAATCCCAATCCCCAACGAGTTTATAGCCGTCGTCGAAAAACCCTTGTTTTTTATATACGGAATTTCGGACAAACACAGCGGGATGGCCTATCATGCGGTTTAGCAGTTCGGAATGGCGTCTAAGGGGATAAACTGTCCATTTGCGGCTTGCCCTGTCCAAGCGGGCCATTTTCCCATAAAAAACGCCCCCCTCGGGATGGCGGCGCGACGCCTCGTCCACTGTCCTGAGCGTCCACGGAGCGTACATATCGTCCGCGTTGATAATACCCACCATATCGCCGCTCGCTATGGCAAGCCCCTTGTTAAAAGCGTCATATATGCCCCCGTCGGGCTCGGACACAATTTTTGCCCGCTCTCCGTGCCGCTCTATTATGTCCGTCGTTCCGTCGGTCGAGCCTCCGTCTATTATGATATATTCGAGAGCCGGGTAATTCTGATTCAGGACGCTAAAGATAGTCTCTTCGATTGTATCGGCCGCGTTCAGGCACACCGTTATAACGGAAAAACGAAGCGGCTTGCTTTGGAGTGGCTCCGACATTTTTGCGTCCCCTTTGGTTTTCGTATTTCTTGTTCTCTATCATACCTTATTATACTTTGTTATAATAGATTTTAGAAATTTCAAATGTCAAAAAGGGGATTTTAACTTTGACGCGGCAAAAAATGAAATATAAAAAAATATCCATAAAAATTCTTACCGTTGTTTTGTTTTTCGCCTGGGCTTTCGCGTCCGCGCGTCAGGGCCTTGCGGCGGAATTCCCGCGCGCGCAGCTTGACGAGTCCGAGCGATATTACACCGAGGCTTATATGCGTTTTCTCGATCGCGACTACTGGGGCGCTTTGGACTATCTCGACCGCGCGCTCAAGATAAACACGTATTTAGTCGACTACTATCTGCTTCGCGCGCTCGTTATGCAGCGCATAGGCGACTACGGCGCGTCTCGCGAGGCGTTGGCTTATTACATGGAAGTGCGTCCTATGGACTCTACCGCGCCCAGAATTTTGAACTATATGATAGCGCAGCAACGATACGTCAGGCAGTTTGCCGGTTCGTCGTCCGTTTCCGCCCGGTGGCGCTTCTCGAAGCCCGATATTTTGCGTGAGTTCAACATGGGATACCTTCGCGCTATGAGCGCCGCCGGGCTTGGCAAGGCCGATTCGCTGGGCGCCGCGCTCTGCGTCTCGGATACTTTGGGGGACAAGATATTCTTTCGGTCTTACGCGGACGCGAACGGCGGAATAAAGACGGCCCTCGTGGAGAGTCCGGCGGCGGCTATGCCGATGGGGGACGGGACTTTTTATGTCGTTACGACGGGCGGGGACGTTTACTCCGTGATGTCCTCCAATATTTTGGCAAGCTCTTCCGTCACGCGGCTGACCTCGGAAGATATAAGGGCCTCTCTGGGCGATGTGACGGTCTTGGACGCTACGGCGCTATCGATGGGTGAGTTTGCCGTGGCTGACCCGGTGACGCGGGAGGTGGCGTTTTATTCGTTCGCCGACTTTGCGCGCACTGGCGCTTGGGCGCCGGCTCCCCTTGAACTGGCCATGCTCTTCGAGCCGGTGGCCGTGGCGGCGTATGGCCCTTGGTTGGCCGTGGCCGACAGGGGCAACGAACGGATATTTTTCCTGAACGTCCTGAACAGGCGCGTAGATTTCTCCGCGCCCATATCGCGCCCGAGGGACATCAACTGGTCTTCCGTGGGCGAGCTTTTTGTCATAGGCGAGGGAGGAGAGCTTTCCCGGCTTTTGGTGGATTTTCGCTCGCGCAAGGTGGATGCCATCGACGTTATGGAGACGGATTTAGAGAACGCTTGGACCCTGTTCGACTCGCCCGACGGCAATATGTACTGTCTTGACGTGGGCGCCGCCAATATCTGGAAAGCCGAGACCTTGCCCGACGTCGAGCTGTCGTCCGGCTTCCTGAGCCTCTCTCAGCCGCGCATAGAGCGTGTAAGGACTGAAAACGCCGAAAGCGAAAACCTCCTGATAGAGGCCGCCGTAAGCTCGCCTTTTATAACTTATTCGGGGATAGCTAAAAAGGTAGTGCACGCTATATGGAACGAGAGAACCATAACCTCGAACGCTATATGGAACCCCGGCGGCAAAGCCAACAAAGCGCCGGTTTTTCTGATATTTCAGCGCCCCGCCCAAGCCGGGGCCGTTACGCCCGAGATAAGGAGCGTGAGGGCGGAGGGCGGCGTCGATATTCAGATAAGCCTCCCGTCCGTCTGGATGGCAAAGGATAACGCGCTGACTAATATTGTGATAGATTCCTCTATATCTTTTGAGCCCGACGATCTTGACGCCCTGACGTTCTTCTGCCTGAACAACGGCCTCGAGTTAGATATCTGGGGCAGGGCTGTCCCGACCGTCGAGATGATTCGATCTTCCGCCCTGACGGGGGGGAAGGTTGTATGGTCTCTCGCCAACAAGCCCGACCTCACGCCGCCGGACAGCTCCGTGCGGGTGAGTATCCCTCTGCCGCCCGAACTGTCGTCCTCCGGCTACCCCAACCGCTCCATGCTTACGCTTTATCTTGACGTTGGCATGTTGCACACACGCAACTGGATACCGCTCTGGCCCGATATTTTGGAGTGACGGGTCTTGATTGAAAAAAACTTCATCCTGCACTCAGACTGGGCACCGAGCGGAGACCAGCCGGAGGCCATAGAGTCGCTTACAAAGGGCTTGCGCGCCCGCGAGAGATTTCAGACTTTGATAGGCGTCACCGGCAGCGGCAAGACCTTCACCGTGGCCAACGTGGTCGCCAACGTAAACCGGCCCACCCTTGTCCTGGCGCACAACAAAACGCTCGCCGCCCAGCTTTACAGCGAGTTCAAGCTGTTCTTCCCCGAAAACGCCGTCCATTATTTTGTCAGCTACTATGACTACTACCAGCCCGAGGCTTACATCCCGTCATCCGACACGTACATCGAGAAGGACGCGTCCGTCAACGACCGCATAGAACGCCTCCGCCTCGCGGCCACGAAAGCCCTGATAGAGCGGCGCGACGTGCTTGTTGTGGCGAGCGTGTCCTGCATATACGGCCTCGGCAAGCGCGAGAACTACGAGGACGCTATTCTCCCCTTCGCCGTAGGCGACAAATGGGATCACCGCGCCTTTATGAAACGCCTGATGGAGAACTATTACGAGCGCAACGACGCCGTTTTGGAGAGTGGCAAATTTCGCGTAAGGGGAGACACGATAGAGATTTTTCCGGCGTATGACGAGAACTGCATAAGAGTGACGTTTTTCGACGACGAGATAGAGAGAATAGACCTGGTTCACCCCATAACGGGCAAAGTTGTGGAGCGCCTGCCCGAGGCGTCCGTCTTCCCCGCGCAGCACTACGTCACGCAAAGCGACGCCATAGCGCGCTCTAAGCCGCTTATAGAGGCCGAAATGGAGAACATGATTGAAAAGTTCACTGGGGAAGGCAAATTCGTAGAGTCGCAGAGAATAGAGTCGCGCACGCGCTACGACTTGGAGATGCTGAGCGAGGTGGGGTACTGCTCGGGCATTGAGAACTACTCGGTCTATCTTGACAACAGAAATACCGGAGAACCGCCCGGGACGCTCGTCGATTTCTTCCCCGACGACTTTTTATTGGTAGTGGACGAGTCTCATATCACCTTGCCGCAGGTGCGCGGGATGTTCAACGGAGACAGGGCGCGCAAAACGGTCTTGGTGGACAACGGCTTTCGTCTGCCGTCGTGCCTCGACAACCGCCCGCTCGAATGGAAAGAGTTCGAGGGCAAAATGCGCTCCGCCCTGTTTGTCTCGGCGACGCCCGGCGACTACGAGGCCGAGAAGTCGGCTCGCTTAGTCGAGCAGGTGATACGCCCGACGGGCGTGGTAGAGCCTGAGGTGGAGACATTGCCGGCAGTGAATCAAATCGACGACCTCATAGAGCGTCTCAGGGGCGTGGCAGAGAAGAACAGCCGCGCCCTCGTGCTGACTTTGACCAAAAGGTCGTCGGAGGACTTGGCGGAGTATCTTAGAGAGCTGAAGTTCAAGGTGAAGTACATTCACTCAGAGCTAAACACCTTCGAGCGGGCCGAGCTTATCCGCGACCTCAGAGCCGGCGATATTCAGGTGCTTGTGGGGATAAACCTGCTACGCGAGGGGATGGACTTGCCGGAAGTGTCGCTCGTGGCCATACTCGACGCCGACAGGGAGGGGTATCTGCGCTCTTACCGCTCGCTCATTCAGATAATGGGCCGCGCCGCGCGCAACATCGACAGCAAGGTTTATCTCTACGCGGACAAGGAGACCGACAGCATTAAAAAAGCCGTGGAGGAGACGCTTCGCCGCCGCCAAAAACAAATGGAATACAACGAGCGTCACGGCGTCACGCCGCGCAGCATAGAAAAAGAGATAACAAGTTTGCTTCCGCAGGAACTGCTCGAGGCCTATTCGCTCGACGGAGAAACGAGGGTCGGCGGGGACGGAAACGCGACCGGTAAACTTTCAGACAAATTCTCTGTCAGGGAGCTTGAGCGGGCGATGTGGGAGGCCGTGGAGAAATTAGATTTCGAGCGCGCCGCCGTCCTGAGGGACACTATTTCCGGTATGCGCGCGTCTGATAAAGAAAAAGAAATGAAAAAAAATTTCCGCCCCTACAGAAAAAGGTAAGGGCGGCCAGTTTGCCGCCCTACGAGGTTTTTACCACTCTTCTTTATGTATAACCCCTTCGTCCGTGCCGCTGTGGGCCGGCTTACTCTCTTTCGGGTATCCGACGGCGGCGATGCCCATGACTTCTATTTTTTCAGGTATGCCCAAAAGCTCGCGCAGATTCTCCGCGATTTTGAACTGCTCGTTGTGGTTGACGCCGAGCCATACGCTCCCGAGGCCGAGGTCTGTGACGGCCAAGAGAATATTCTGCATCGCCGCGCTGCAGTCCTGCTCCCACCAAGGAGAAACCGAATCGCCGCGCCTCGTCTCGCCGCATACGATAATGCCAAAAGACGCCTGAGATAGCATCCTGCCGTACGGATGAGCGCCGGCTATGGCGTTTAGTTTTGCCCTGTCCTCGATAACCACGAAATGCCACGGACGGAAGTTCATGCCGCTGGGCGCGGCGCAGGCGCATTCCAATACCTTGTCGATTTGCTCCGCCGGCACGGGCTTGCCGTCAAAAGAGCGTATGCTTCTTCTGCTCAATATGCTTTTGATTACAGCGTTTTCTTCAGGCATGACGATATTCCTCCCAAAAACAATTATGATGATTTTAGTATTATATCACTTTAGAAAATTATTATGAATTTTCCAAAAAATTAATATGACTATCAGGTTAGTTCAGCAGCGCCTTCAAGAACTTCCGACTTTTACAGCAAAACACAAAAAAATAAATCTAAAAAAACTGCTGAAATCTTGACATTTCAGCAGTTTTTTTGTTGCGATATGTTTCTCATTGTGATATATTTATATAGACGCGTAAATGGCGTATAGACACTTAAATAGCATATACACGAATGGGAGTGCAAAGATGTACATTGCTTGCACAAAAAATCACGGTACTGACTTTCCCCACTTCTGCAGCAACAACAATAAATAAAATTTCATAACCCCTTGCAGAACGGCAACTGTAAGGGGATTTTCTTGTCAAGTTTTACGATAATAGTAGTTGTGAAAATAAGTGAAATATAATATAATCTCTTTTGAGCGTATCAGTAATAAAGGGAGGGCGTAAAGTGCACTTAAAGGTGGGGACAATAAAGAGCCGAAAATACTTATCAATCGCGCACGGATACAGAGACGCCGAGACAAAAAAGTCCAGAACAAAAACAATAAAGTCTCTCGGGTATCTTGATGTTTTAGAAAAAGAATTTCCTGACCCTATAGCGCATTTCAAAAAAATTGTTGAAGATATGAACAAACAGACCCGTGAAAACAACGCGCCGTCAACCATCAACATTGATAGAAGCGAGCTTCTTGTCGCAGGACAAGGAAACAGAAAGAACCTTGGGTATGCCGCCATATCTAAAATTTTCCATGAACTTGAGTTATCTACGTTTTTCGCCAACCGCTCAAGAGAACTCAAGACTGAATACAACGTAAACAACATTATGAAATTGTTGGTCTTCTCACGTATACTGTCACCGCTGTCAAAGAAAAAGACCTTTGAAAACAAAGACATATATTTCGAGAACTTCGACTTCACGTTAGACGACGTATACCGCTGCCTGACGTTCATAAACACCAAAAGAGACGCGCTCAAACTTCACCTGCACCGTAAGATAAAAGAACAGTACGGCAGGAAAACAGAGCTTGTTTACTACGATGTTACCAACTATTATTTCGAGATAGACGAGCCAGATACCCTACGCAAAAAGGGCGTATCAAAAGAACACAGACCCGACCCTATAAGCAGACGACCAACGACCATAGGGAGTTGTGTCGGTCGCTTAGATTCTTCATCAATCGTACAGATGGGGTTGTTCATGGATACTATGGGTATACCTATTTCATATGATTTATTTCCAGGCAATACACATGACTGCTCCACGCTGATTCCGCTACTCGCTAAAATGAAAAGGGAGTACGACATCGGACGCGTCATAGTCGTCGCAGACAAGGGTATGAACACAGGAATGAATGTAGCATTCAACCTAATAAAAAAAGACGGTTACGTGTATTCTCAGACAGTACGGGGCGGACATAAAGAGCTGAAGGATTATGTTTTAGACAATAGCGATTACAGACAAATAGGTGGTTGTGATAACTACAAGATAAAGTCAAGACTATATCCAAGAGAAATCATTGTACGTGACGTAAATAACAAGAACAAGAAAGTCAGAATTGATGAGAAACAAGTCGTGTTCTACAGCAAAGACTACGACAAAAAGGCTAAAGCCGAGAGAGAACCAGCGCTCATGAAAGCCAGAGAGTTAGTGAACAACCCGAGCAAATACA
>BNVG01000054.1 GCA_025997935.1 Synergistales bacterium
GGCGGAGAGATTTTTTGGGGAGACGAGACCGGCGTACAGAACGAGAGCAACTACATCAAGGGTTACGCGCCTAAGGGACAAACCCCTGTTCTCAAGACCAGCAGTTATAAAATGCGAATCAATATAATTTCAGCGGTAACAAACACCGGAAAACTGCGATTTATGTGTTATGAAGAAAACATGAACCAACAGAAGCTGATAGTTTTTATTAAGCGGCTCTGCAAGGATTCAGACGGTAAAGCGTTCCTGATATTAGATAATTTGAAGATTCATCATGGGAAAATGATTGCGGAGTATGTAGAGAAAAACAAGGATAAAATCGAGATTTTTTACTTGCCGCCTTACACTCCTGAGCGTAACCCGGACGAATATTTGAATGGCAACTTGAAGCGTGAAATAGCCAAGCGCGGTCATTCAAAAAATCTGAAAGATCTGCGTTCCAACACAAACAGCATAATGCGGAAAATTCAAAAAGACAGGAACCATGTTAAGAGTTATTTTGAAAATGAGTTCATCAATTATGCCGCTTGAGATACGCAAGAGTTATTTGGTGGGTTAATATCTATACAACAACTGGGACACAGTATGCGGGAATGTCACAGCCGCTTGGGGTTGGATTTGGGACAAAATTGAAGCCTTCTTAAATTGGGTGAATAGCGTATTCTCATGGGATTGGCTCACGTCCGGTTTGGAAGCGGCTCAAAACGCTATATCTTCCGGTTGCGAAACGATCAAGAGCTGGTTTACTTGGGATAACCTGCTCGGCAACCTCTCAGGAGCCGCCGACGCCGTTAAGAATCTGATAACGGCTCCATTTGAGGCGGCTTATGACATGATTTCAGGTTGGTTTAATTCTCTTTTTGGATCGGGTTCGGGCAAAACGGCTAATATTGCGTCTCAGGCAGCGTCTGCTTCGACAGATGTTAATCAAGCCGTCGCTATTTCCGCAAAATATAAGATGTTGCCCGACGGAACTATGATCCCGATTCAAGAAAACGCATTAGGTGGCATATTCGACAAACCCCACCTTGGTCTTGTCGCCGAGGCCGGAGCCGAGGCTATCATCCCGCTGACCAATCCCTCGCGCGGCATACCACTCTGGAAAGCGGCAGGCGAGGAGATGGGCGTCAAGTTCGGCGGAGGCAACGCTACGACAAACAACATCAAGGGCGGCTCCCCCGTCATCAACATCACGGTGAACGGCGGAGACGACAGCATGGCGCGCCGCGTGGCCGACGAGGTGCGTCGCGCCATTATTGAAATTCAGGAGCGTAACGAAAGGGTGAGCTTCGCGTGAAGACTTATCGGACAGCGCAGGGCGATACATGGGACGGTATCGCCCTCAAGATGTATCCGTCCATCGGTGGCGAGAAGCTGATGGACATCCTCATCGAAGCGAATCCCGAACATAGAGAGACGGTCATTTTTGTAGCGAATGCCTTCCTCAAAATCCCGGAGGCTGATATTCCTGTCGTATCGTCGCTCCCTCCCTGGAAACGTGGGAGATGAAAACATGGACGCTCAGAACGCGAGGCGCACAGAAATTCTCCTGACTTACGAAGGCGCGGATATTTCACGCGACTTAGCCCGTTATCTCGTCTCATTCAGTTACACGGATAACGCCTCGGATAAAGCCGATGACCTGTCTTTGACTCTGGAGGACAAAGAGGGCAACTGGCGCGGGCCCTGGTTTCCGTCTAAGGGCGCGCTCCTTAGCGCAGCTATAATTACTCACGACTGGGAGGGCGCGGACGACACGCAATCTCTGCCATGCGGAGCGTTTGAGATTGACGAGATAGAGTGTTCGGGGCCTCCTACGCAGGTGCAAATAAAGGCCGTCTCTACGCTTATATCTAAATCCATGCGTCAAGAGCAAAAGACGAAGGGTTGGGAGAACGTCAAGCTATCGACCGTGGCGGGCGATATGGCGAAAAACAACGGGCTGAAACTGTTTTGGGACTCCCCTAACGACCCTCTTTTTGAGCGCCGAGATCAAGTCGAGATGTCGGACTTGACTTTTTTGCAGAAGCTCTGCTCTGACAGCGGCATCGGGATAAAGGTGGCGGACGGACAGCTTGTGTGTTATGACAAGGAAAAATACGAGGCAAAAGCGGCCGTCGCTTCACTCTCATTCGGCGACAAAAACATCAAGCATTATCAATTCAGATCAAAGACGCGCGGCACATACAAAGGCGCGCGGGTTCAGTACCACAACGCGGTTAAGGACGAGAATTTTGAGGTTTATAAAAGCGTCGATACAGAGGGAGTCGGTGAAGATTTGGTCATCAACCAAAAGGTTGATTCTCTCGCCGACGCCGAGGCGCTTGCTGAGAAGAAACTTCAGGAGGCCAATAAAAAAGAGACGATCGGCTCAATATACCTTATCGGCGACATGCGTTTTGTGGGAGGGTGTAACGTCGATGTCTCCGGCTGGGGGAAGTTTGACGGCAAGTATTTTATCGAGTGCGCTACGCATAGCGTCAGTAAAAGCGGAGGATACGAGACTTTTATCGAACTACATCTTGGCGACCCTAAAGAGAGTGGGAAGAAAAATAAGAAAGGCGCTAAGAAAGGCAAAACGGAGTATGGGCCATTAGACAGTGGATTCGATGTCTATAGCGGAGGTGATAGTTAATGCCCACAGGATCAGAAACAAACATAGAGACACCCTGCAACGGGAGGTTCGGCGTCGTATCGGCATACGACGCGGCGCGTCACATGGCGCGGATACAGTTTCCCGACAAGGATAATATTGTGTCCTCTTGGCTCCCCGTCGGCGTTCCGAACACGAAGAAAAACAAAGACGAGTTTCACCTCGATATAGGCGAGCATGTCTTTTGTGTAATGCTCGGCAACGGTCTTGAAGCGGGCGTCGTTCTCTGCTCGATATGGGACGACAAGAACAAGCCGCCGTTGGGTGATCCCGATGTCAGGCGAACGGAGTTCGAGGATGGAACGCTTGTATCCGTCGACAGGAAAAATCACGTTGTCGAGATAAAGGACAGTTTCGGAAGTTTTATCAGGTTCGAGGGCGGGAATATAACGATTCAGTCAGCTGTAAACGTATATATCAATCCATAAGGGAGGTAATTACATGCCGCCCGCTACAAGACTTGGAGATATCTGCACAGGTCACGGCTGTTATCCGCCCCGGCCAAATGACCAGGGAAGCCTAAACGTTTTTGTGAATAGCCTGCCTTGGCACCGTCAGGGGGATCATTGGGTAACTCACTGCTGTCCGCCGCCTTGCCATGATTCCGTTTTGGGTTTCGGAAGCTCGACAGTCTATGTAAACGGAAAACAAGCCGGGCGTATAGGCGACCCCATAGCCTGTGGTTCTGTAGTGGCGACGGGCAGTCCTAACGTCATAGTCGGAGGATAGGAGGGGTTTTGATGTGATAGGTTCTCTCGGTGATGTGGTTTTTGAAGTTTCAAGCGAAAGCGTAAAGACGTTTAACGACCTGAGTACGCAATACGGCGCGAAATACGCGCAACACGACATACACGGCAAAAAGGGGCTTTTGGAGTTCACTGGGCTTGACCCTACGACGATGAGCCTCAAAATTCTTCTTTCAGCCGCGCTTGCTATCACGCCGAAGGACGAGATAACCGCGCTCTTGGAAATGCTGAACGCAGGAAAAGCTATTCCTTTCATTCTCGACGGCGAGCCGCAGGGCGACGGGCTTTGGGTTATCGAGAACATGAGTGTTGAACACAAGACGCTATCCAACAAAGGGACGCTGATTCTTGCCGAGGTTAGTTTGAACTTAAAGGAATATGTAGAGGGAGGCGGTGCGGATGGAGTTTGAAATTATGGGAAACCTTGAACAAGTTGACTTCGCTCCGGCGAACGCCGCTGTCGAGATAATGCAGAACGTGCGGACGATTTGCGCCACCGTGAAGTATTCCGTGCCCCTCGACAGGCGTTTCGGAGTAGACGCCGTCATGCTCGACCGTCCGACGCCCCGCGCGATGGCCGCGTTACAGGCCGAGATCATATCGGCGGTGCACAGATACGAGCCGAGGTGCCGCGTGACGAGAGTTAGTTTCGATGGGGACTTCGACGGTCGACTTGTCCCGAAAGTGAGAATCAAAATATTATGATTTATTTCTTTCAATCCACGCGCCCATAATAGGCACGACAAACAACGAAAGGATTACAACACAGCCATGAAGAGCGAGTTATTTTCATATCTTCCTGATGTTGTCTTCGCTGAGCGTTCCCCCGCCGTCATCGAAAGAGAGTTGATAAACGGCTACGAACAGGCATACAAGACGCAATACGGCGAGGAGCGCAAACTCTACCCCGGCGACCCGATACGGCTTTTTTTAGAGTCTGTAGCGTTTGAGCTAATTCACCAGCGTCAGCTTATCGACCACGCGGCCAAAATGAACCTCTTAGCCTACTCTGCCGGAGACTATTTAGACCACATCGGCGCGCTGCTCAACGTGACGAGACTTCCGGCTCAGGCGGCCGCGACAACGCTGAAATTCACGCTATCCGCGCCGCAAATCGGAGTGTCGCTTATCCCGAAAGGAACAAGGGCGACGCCGGGCGGGGGAAACATCATTTTCGCAACCGACAAGACAGCGGAGATACCGGAGGGTGAACAGGAGGCTGATGTTTCGGCATCCTGCGTCATTCTGGGCGCGGTCGGCAACGGATTTTTGCCGGGTCAGGTGAATAAAATCGTAGACCCTTTCCCTTGGCAAGTATACGTCACAAACACGACCGTATCCTCCGGCGGCGCCAACATCGAAAGTGACGAAAACCTACGCGAGCGCATTCAGATAGCGCCGGAGAGTTTCAGCGTCGCGGGGCCGCGCGGGGCTTATGAGTTTTGGGCGCGGACGGCGCATCAGTCGATAGTAGACGTAGCGGTTCTCGGCCCGCCTGACACGGAACCGGGGGACGTGGAGATTTACCCTCTGCTTGCGGACGGCGAGCTTCCGACGCAGGATATTCTCGACGCAGTCTACGCCGTCTGCGACGCCGAGGATATACGCCCCGACACGGATCATGTGTTTGTGCTCGCGCCTCAGACGGTTGGTTTTGACTTGAGCGTGACGTATTGGATAGACCGGAGCCGCGCCGCTCAGTCGGCGGCGATACAGCAGGCCGTCAATCAGGCGGTGGGCGCGTGGGTGAGATGGCAGCGCTCAAAACTCGGGCGCGACGTCAATCCCTCGGAGCTAAATCACAGGATATTGGCGGCGGGGGCGAAGCGCGCGGAGATTCTTTCCCCGGAGTTTACGCCATTGACGCGCTCGCAAGTCGCCGCGCCGGACGATATGGAGGTCACATTCGGAGGGCTTGAGGATGGTTAATATTCACGACTTGGAGCTTCTTCAAGTCCTCCCCTCTTCAATCTCCGGCGATAAAAACGTTCAGGCCGCTTCAATGGCCATTGATAAGGAAATTCAAAGCGTCTCCCGCGACATCGTGGAGGCGCTTATTGTTTCCCGAATTGACGAGCTGCCCGAACCAGTTGTAGATCTGCTCGCGTGGCAGTGGCACGTGGATTTTTATGATCTGGCCGCAACGCTCGAAATGAAGCGCGCGACGGTGAAAAACTCTATCCCGTGGCACCGCAAAAAGGGCACGAAATGGGCGATAAAGAAGGCTTTGGAATCTCTTGGCGTCAAAGCCGAGATTGTCGAGTGGTGGAAGATAGAGGGCGCGGTTCCTTACACCTTCGCGGTTGAGGCAGAGATCACGGACGAGTATTGGCGGATTTTCCCAAACGTGAGCGACGTGACGCGGATGATACGCGACGCTGTGGAGGAGTCGAAAGCGGCGCGGTCATGGCTGATGCGCCTGCATACCTTTATTCAGGATAAATCTTCGCTCGGCGTCGCGCACGGCATCGTTACTGTGACCTCGCCGCACGTCGCAATCCGTCCCGCCGTCCCGCAGATTTCTCCAACGCGCGTCGCTTTCGGCGTAGCGACGGGGCAGTTTTATAAAGTCACAATCGGCCCAACTCCGGGCCAGATCGGAGAGTGAAACAATGGCAAAATTCGGAGGCATGACCCTCACGGAGACGGGTCGCTGGCTGTTGGCCAAAGCCCTTGCGGGGCTTACGCTTCAATTTTCCCGCGTTGCGGCCGGCGACGGATTCCTTGCCGAGGGTCAGGATATTTACGACATGAGCGGGATGGTCAGTCCCGTAAAAGATATGAGCATCAATTCCATAGACATATCAGGAGCGGGCACGGCCACCATTCGCGTCGTCATGAACAACCAGGGGCTTGATATGGGGTTTTTCATCCGCGAGATAGGGCTTTTCGCGCTTGATTCAGCCAACGGGACGGAGGTTTTGTACGCGTACTGCAACGCGGGGGAAAAAGCTGATTATATTCCAGCTCAGGGTGGCGCTGACGCGGTGGAGTATCTTTTCTCGCTCGTCGCAGTTATCGACCAGGCGACAAACGTGACAGCAATCATCGACGAAAGCATGGTCTACGTGACTACCGAGGAGCTGAACTCCGCGCTCGATGGGATTTTTGACGAACCAGCTCACGTGTCGGAGTTCTGGACGCGAACAACCGAAGAGAAGAAACTGCGCCCGGTCACGATTCCGCAGTTATTTAAGCAGCTGTTCGGTCAAATGGGAGACGAACCGGTACTAATCGGCTACAACCCCGAGATGAATGAGATTTTTGGAATGCCGCTTTCCCGGTTCATGGTTCGCGCGTATAGGCTGACTGGCGGAACTCCAGAGATGGAAATTGCGGACTACGACGGTCGCATTGAGGGCGGAACCCCCGCGATGGAGATTGCGGACTACGAGGACGGAACCCTGAGCGGCGGCGATCCGCAGACGCTTTGAAAATTACAGAGGAGGTAAAAACATGGCTGACGAAACAAAAGTTATCATCGTCAACAAGGGCAGTACGACGGAGTGGGCCAATCAGGTGCGGCCTTTAGAGCAGGGAGAGTTTGGGTACGACAGCGACACGAAAGAGCTGAAAATCGGCGACGGGGTAAAAACATGGGAACAACTCCCAAATCGCATAGCAGCGCAAGTAGTCACCTCCGCCGAATACGACGCCCTGACGACCAAAGATACTTCAACGCTTTATCTTATTAATGCGGGGGGCATATAGTAGTTGACTTATCAGGGCTGACTCCTCCCGGCACAATCATCTACACCGCCAGACAAACCGCCCCAGATGGCTACATCAAAGCCAACGGAGCGTTGTTATCCAGGACGGCATATGCCGACCTGTTTACCGCCATCGGCACGACCTATGGCGCAAGGGACGGTAGCACGACGTTTCAAGCGCCGGATTTACGCGGACAATTTGTGCGTGGTTGGGATGACGGTGCGGGGGTGGATACTTCACGCGCGTTTGGATCCACGCAGGGGGACGCGATACGAAATATTCAGGGATCGGCCAAGTATGTTGTCAATGATCATACCTCTGGAACTGAATCAGCTAATGGCGCGTTATCTTGGGGAGGATACACATCTGGCACTGGATATTACAGCGTTGTGGGGTTTAGGGACAACCCAGTTGTATTGAAGTTTGATCTCAACGGCGTCGTCCCCACCGCCGACGAAAACCGCCCTAAAAATATTGCGCTGTTGCCATGTATCAAATATTGAGGAGGAATACACACATGAAAACAGTCTACAGCTACCACCCCGTCACCGGGGAATACATGGGCGATGTCATCGCCGACGTGAACCCGAAGGAGCCGGGGAAATACCTGAACCCCGCGCACAGCACCGAAACAGCGCCGCCTGTCGTGAACGCGCAGAATAAGCCAGTGTGGGACGGTTCGGCGTGGTACGCCGTCGAAGATCACCGTGGTGAGAAGGGCTACGTCAACGGTGAGGAAACGGAGATAAAAGACCTTGGCCCGCTACCGGAGGGATGGAGCGAGACGCTGCCGGAGCCGGAGAAAACCCTTAACCAGCTCAAGGCCGAGAAAATCGCTCAAATCACCTCCGAACTGGACGTGCTTGACCGCAAGGCGGAGCGCCCGGCGCAGGCAATTATCGAGGCGATGGCGACTGGTGCTGAGCCTGACACAGAGGATGTTGAGCGACTCAAGGAGTACGCGAGCGAGAAAACCGTGTGGCGCGAGTTGATAGCACAAGTCAATGTAGCGGCGACGGTGGAAGAAGTCGAGGCGGTTACGTGGGCGGAGTCGTGAAGCTGGTCTTGTTCGCAATCGCGGGCGGAAGGAAAATTCGGCTTCGGCTTGAGTGGAAACAGTTTTGGAAATTACTTATACCGCGTGAGGTTTGGACAATGCTGGACATTGAAGCGCTGAAAACGGCGCGTCATCGCCCAGGCCGGTTTCGTGGTAGAACTTAGGAGGGCAAAAACATGGCTGACGAAACAAAAGTCATCATCGTCAACAAGGGCAGTACGACGGAGTGGGCCAATCAGGTGCGGCCGCTGGAGGCCGGGGAGTTAGGTTACAACACCGACACGAAAAAAACGGCTGTAGGTGACGACTCTTCGTCATTCGAGACGTTGCCGAAACTTCTGGACTCGAATGATATAGCGACGAATACAGCGGCGGGCGTGGTGAAGGGGTCGACGGATGCCTGGAAGGCGTCCGCCGGTGTTGATGGTACGCTGTCGGTTAATACCGTTGACGCGTCAGCTACTGCCAAGGGTCTGACGCAGTACGCCACACCGGCGGAAATCTCGCAGGTAACGCCGCCCAGCAATAAAGTCGTGACGGCGGACATGCTGGCCAAGTCCAGGCGGCCCAACATCGTGATAAATCAGGAGTTTGAGACGGGGTATTTGCGGGGTGGGAGGGTCGAGTATGGCTACCTTTGGGACTTTGGAACAGTATCTAATGGAAGAGTAACTAAAGTAATGCCTGTGTTAGCTTTAGGAGCAATTCCAGATCAAATTATAGTTGATACATCTCGTTCGCATCTTTTTTCTCCTCCTGTTTGGATTATATCGATTCCTTTTAATGCGGAAGGCCAGATAGTTAGTATGACTATTAATCGAGATACTACCCCGTATACTTTAAGTGTGGGTGTTCTTGGTCTAGCCGGTAACGTTACTATATGTTTGCTATATACAAAGATTAATGACCCGGTGCTTGTTTAATGATCCTCGCCTTGATTTGCGCGTTTTTGATTCACGAAAGCGGCCATTATCTGGCCGCTTTCGCTTTCGGCGAGCGACTGAGGTTTAGGTTCGCGTGGGGCTGGATAGGCGACAAAATCCCTATCCCCCGTTATGTCTGGTATATGCCGGACGTTGAACCGTGGAAGCAGCGGGTTATAGCTATATCGGGCTTCGGGGCGGAGATGTTGGCCGCCCCTTTGCTTTGGATTGTCGTTAGCGCGTTTTGGAGATATTACGCGGCTGTGGCGTTGCTACATTTTATAGCGTATCCATATTACGCCAGGGAGGACAGTGATTTTAAGTGGATTATCAACCGAGACAGCCTATGAGGCTTGGAGCGGAGAGAGACGCGCGGGCGATCTGTGGTCGCCCGCGTACGCGTGAAACCGACGGACGGAGAGAGAACGGGCGATGTGGGGAGAACGGGCGAACACAGTTCGCCCCTACAAAAGAGAAACGCAGCGAAGCGGGTGAAAGCCCGCTTTTTATTGGAGGTGGGACTAATGGGAGATTTAACGGCGAATTTTTCGCGACATGAGTTCGTGTGTAAGTGTGGATGCGGGTTTGACAACATTAATCCTGTAATCGTCGCGATGTGTCAAGACTTGCGCGACGCTATGGGCGAGTCGATAAGAATCAATTCAGGTTGCCGCTGTCCTACGCGCAACAAAGCTGCCGGAAGTACATCCACAAACCACGTTAATGGCAACGCCGCCGATTTGTCATGCGAGTCAGGGCATGTAGCTTTATACAAAAAGGCCAAAGAAATATACGCGAAAGGGAAACTGCGAGGACTCGACCTTTGTCTCTTAGAGGGGTCGTGGGTCCATATCGACTGCAACGGCAAACGCAGAAATGGGGTGTTCCAGACGTTATGAACTGGATAAGAAAATTCCCCCTCCGTAAGGCGCTCGCCGGAGTCGCGACTTTATGGGCGCTGGTTCTTTGCACTGTGGCATGGAGGTACGACCGCGATCTGGGGACTGGAGTGACCGGCGTATTACAGGCCGTCGTCGTCACGGCCATAGGCGGATACACGGGCAGCTCGGCGTGGGAAGCCGTCAAGAACAGAAGGGAGGATAAAAAGGAATGAAGTACGTTTGGGCCGGTCTTGTGATTGTGGCAATAATAGGGGCGTCGGTATTTTGCGGCGTCATGATGGCAACACTCGGAGTGGACGGCAACGAAGAGATTACGAAAACCGACGCCGCCGTCCAGGCTCCGCGCGATACCGTGGCCGATATACGGGCAATAATGGACATGCAGAACGCGCAAGTTAAGACGGAAATACGATATATCGACAGGGAGGTGAGGAAAAATGTCCAAGCGTTGCCTGACGATGATCTTGCTCGTTTTATTAACGACGAGCTCAGCTTATGGCGGGGAGGTGATTCGCGTCCCGCAAGGGTGGCAAGCGCCGACCGAGGGGTACTTTATGGACCGCCCGGCGGCCGAGGAAGTGGGAATCGCGTTACAAGAGCGCCGGTTGAAAATGTGGACGTTCGAGGCGGCTCACCAAGACCTTAGGGCAGAGCTTATTCCTAAGGTCGAAACGCTTGAGCGACAACTTAAAGACATCACCGACCGGTTGAATAATGAGCGGACGGTTTGGAAAAAGGAAGTCGTCAGAAGTAAGACAAGCAATATTTTGTGGATAATCGCGGCGGGGGCGGCGGGTTACGCGGTTAGGAGGTGAAAAAGATGGATAACTACGAGAAACTTGAAATAAAGCTCGACAACATGAATGAAACTATGCGCTCCATGTTGGACTTGAACCGGCAGACTTTGGGGGAGATAAAGAAGCAGAACGACGTGTTAGGTTCCCGGCTTCAGACAATCGAAAGGGACATTGAAAAGGCCGCGGAGTCTCGCAAGGATATATACAAGCGGCTCGATGTAATAGAGAGGCGCTGTGCCGTGCGCGAGACGGCTTTGCCTGTCAGTACCGGGCATTTCGAAACAAAGACGGATTTTAACAAAGAGGCGAAAACTTTCGTGAAGTCAACGGTTGGAGAGTCTACCATCAACGCCGCGAAGTACATCACGGCGATAGTCAGCGGGGCGGTGGTGATGAAGATTCTGGATATTATCGCGAGGAGGCTGGGGGGATAAGGGCTTCTAATCAGTCGGTTGCCGAAGATTATAGATATTTTGGAGAAGTGAAGTATGGGCGAGGAGAAATCCTCGCCCGTTTTTTGTTTTTGTTACAAGGGTGTTACAAGGAGAAATAAAAAGGACTCAGGAGAAATCTCCTAAGTCCTTGCTATCACTTGGTGGGTGATAGAGGAATTGAACCTCTGGCCTCTTCCGTGTCAAGGAAGCGTTCTACCTCTGAACTAATCACCCAGATTCTTAATTGACAAGTGATAATTATACCGAAGAGTTTTTTTTTGTCAACTGCAATGTGTTTTTTTGAGTTTCCGTCTCACCTCAGCAACATTCCCCGCCGGAACAATCACAGACCGGCTCTCTTCCTGTAAACCAACTCGCGATTACGGCTGACGCGCATCCGACTCCGGCGTTTACCTGTATCGCGTTCGCGGGGCAGTTCAGAACGCAAGCTCCGCACTCGATACAGGAATCAAGAGAGGCGATCACCGCCTTTCCGTCGCTCACTGTAAGGACGTCACGCGGGCAAACCGTCAGGCACTCTCCGCAGCCGACGCAGTTTTCTGTCGAGAGCGACAAGGTGGAAACGCCTTTTAGATATTGCGTCATCAGCTTCATGCAAACACCTCCGATATTAGAATCGCTATCACCAAAATCGCGGTGATAACATACAGCGGCATGGTTGTCCTTAACTCCTTATTGACGCCGGAGGGAGATGTAAACGTTGTCGATCCCGTGAAGTTCAGCGCAAACCATGACGATACGACTGGCAACAGAAGAAACCCTGCAGTTATTTCCCGCCACGAAGCGGCGGCGCGAAATGTCGTATAACACAGAGCCGCCAGAACGACTCCCGCAACGAAGCCCTTTAGGGCAAACGAGCGAAAGGGTATCATTGGCAAAATAAGCGGCACTAATCCGGTTCCCATCAAGACGGCCAGAAGATATGGCGTCGTATTTTCCGGCGTGAAGCGTCCAAGCCTCAGGATGTTGAGCAGGAATAAAAAGCCTAAAACCTTTATCGTCGTACGCGCCGCCTGTATAAGGTCTACGGGAATCACTGCCGTCCGATCCCGAAGGTCGAAACGGACACGGCGCGTCGTGCGCGTCGCCTTCATATCGTTTTTCAAAAATGCCGGAATGTCGGAAGCTCTCACGGGACCGAATGCGACGTTAAACCCCACTTTTGCCGTCATGACGCCGCAAAATACCGACGCCCCTATTATTGCCACAATCACAAGACCGGCCCAAACGTACTTCATTCCTTTTTATCCTCCCTTCTGTTCTTGACGGCTTCCCACGCCGAGCTGCCGGAAGTACATCCACAAACCACGTTAATGGCAACGCCGCCGATTTGTCATGC
>BNVG01000055.1 GCA_025997935.1 Synergistales bacterium
TTGGTCTATCCTGAAACAAGAACCTCAGCAGCCGTTTTTTAATGTAGTTGAATATTATGCGTAACGGAATACGCCAAGTGGATAGACCTATATGATTCTCTGTCCGTCAATCAAAAAAATGAAATCATCAGCGACATTAAGAAAATGGATGCCCCGCCTCTCATAAGCGTGGTTATGCCAACATGGAACACCGAGCCGAATCTTTTGCGGGAAGCAATAGAATCCGTGCAAAAACAGCTTTACCCACACTGGGAACTCTGCATAGCGGGCGATGCCTCCGCCGCCCCTCACGCGCGCAAAATTTTGGACGAGTACGCAAGCGCGGACAAGCGCGTCAAAGTCTGTTATCGAACCTCAAACGGGCATATCTCCGAAGCCAGTAACAGCACTTTAGCTTTGGCTACGGGAGATTTCGTCGCCCTTTTGGACCACGACGACACGCTTTCACCCGGCGCGCTCTACGAGGTAGCCGTAGCGATAAAAAACAACCCTGCGGCAAGCCTTTTTTACAGCGACGAGGACAAGCTGAATTTCGAGGGCGGACGCTGCGAGCCGCATTTTAAGCCCGACTGGAACCCCGACCTCTTTTTGTCCTACAACCTTTTTTCTCATCTCGGCGTTTACAAAAGAGATCTGCTGACCAAAATCGGAGGATTCCGAGTCGGACTTGAAGAGTCGCAGGATTATGATTTAGTATTGCGCTGTTTGGAGGTTGTGGGAGACAATGCGGTTTGTCATATACCAAAGGTTCTGTATCACTGGCGCAAGACGCCGGAGAGCGCCGCGACCGGCGCCGACAAAAAACCCTACGCCGCGCAAGCGGCGGTGCGAGCAATCGCGGAATCTTTAGGGCGCCGGAATATAAGGGCCGAAGTTACGGAGCTCATGCCCGGAACCGGGCTTATTCGAGTGAAATACGCGTTACCGGACATCGTCCCGAAAGTGTCGATAATCATTCCGACACGGGACGCTCTCAATATGACGCGCAGATGCATCGACAGTATTCTCAGCAAGACCGACTATGCTAATTATGAAATTGTTCTGGTGGACAACGGGAGCAGGGACAAAAAAGCCTTGAAATATTTCGAAGAGATAGCGCTGAAACCCAATATAACCTTGCTTAGGGACGACGGGCCGTTCAATTACTCCAAGCTGAACAACACAGCCGTGGAGGCGTGCGGCGGCGAGATCGTGTGTCTTCTCAACAACGACACCGAAGTCATTACTCCCGACTGGCTTGGCGAGATGGTGAGCCACGCCGTTCGCCCTGGCATAGGCGTCGTAGGCGCGAGGCTATGGTACTCCAACAACACGCTTCAGCATGGCGGGGTAGTGTTGGGGATAGACAAAGTAGCCGGTCACATTCACCTATCGCTGAGGCGCGGCAAGGCCGGCTATTTCAGAAGGGCGTGCCTGATACAAAATTTATCGGCGGTGACCGGGGCGTGTCTCATGGTTCAAAAATCGATATATCGTCGGCTTGGCGGACTAAACGAAAAAAATCTCGCCATTACATATAACGATATAGATTTTTGTCTCCGCGTCCGGGACGCCGGATATCGCAATCTTTGGACGCCCTTCGCGGAACTGTACCATTATGAGTCAGCAACAAGGGGCCGCGACGCTCTGACGCCGAAAAAAGCGAAAAGGGCGGAGATGGAAGCGGATTATATGCTTGAAACGTACGGAAATGTGTTAAAATTCGATCCGGCGTATAACCCTAATTTATCGTTGAGCGCTCCGTTTAGGTTGGCGTTTCCGCCGAGGTTTTGACTGATAAGGTTGGTACGCTTAAATAACGTATAGTATAATGAACCTGTGACATGAAAAAGGGCTAAGGGGAACGATAAAGTTGACACAAAACAAAACCGCGCCGGAAAAAGAGTCGGAGCAGGCAAAACACAACCTAAATCGTCTTAACGATAGGTTGTTCAAGTATATCTTTGCGTCGGAACAGCACAAAGAGAATTTAATCCGTTTCCTGAACGATGTATTGAACGACCCCGACAGGGTAATAGCGGACATTGAATACATAGACAGAGAAATTGACCCGCCTATTATCGACGGCAAGTTGATACACTTTGACGTAAGAGCAAAAACAATTGATGGCAGAATTTTCCATGTAGAGGTTCAAATCGCGGACGAGAACGACTTCCTGAAAAGGGGACTCTTTTATACATGCAGCAGTTATACGACACAGCTTACTATAGGCAAGCGTTATTACGAACTCAAAGAAGTTGTGTTTGTAGGAGTCCTGAACTTCAAGATTTTCAATGACAAGCATGGTGTATTTCACTCAATACACAAGCTGCTTGATGTGGAAAACCACAAGTGCTATTGTCCTGATATAGAAATGCACTTCCTTGAAATACCGAAACTTAGGGAACTCAGCAAGAGCCCAGACAAAATGACGGGCTTGGAAAGAATGCTTACGTATATGGGAACGGTGGGAGGGACGGAAAAATTGAGTCAGGTAGCGGAATATGACATAGATATAAAAAGGATATTGAGCCTTGAGGAGAAGTTCATCCAAAATCCTGAAACATGGGTAGGCTATCTCAAGAGGGAAAGAGCACAGGTTGACTGGGAGCATTATGTTGAAGCAAGAGAATCAGACGCGGGCGCGCGGGGTATGGCGCAAGGTATAACGCAAGGCATAACGCAAGGGAAGATGGAAACAGCGACCAATCTTTTAAGCGTCGGCGTTGACGAAAACACTATATCGAAAGCAACCGGCCTTTCTTTGGAGGAAATACAAAAACTGCGGAAGTGAGACTTTTGTGGCGTTTCCGCCGAGAGAATCGCGAAAGCTTTAATAAAAACCATGTGTTCAGTTTGAGGAGACGATTCGTTTTGGATAAGACTATTTATACTCAGGCATACTATGCAAAATATTCCGGCGTTGCCTATTCCAATAAAGAATTTTGGACGCCTATTTTTGAAAAAATCGCGGATAGGATAATAGAAGATTTTCACCCCACAACTACCCTTGATGTGGGGTGCGCTTGGGGATATTTGGTAGCCGCTCTGCGAGACAGGGGAGTGCGGGCTTACGGCGTAGATATTTCCGAATACGCGATAAAAAATGTACGCGAGGATATTAGGCAGTTCTGCGCCGTTGGCTCAGTCATCGAACCGTTGCCCGAGGCGCTACCGCAAAGTTATGATTTGATAACGTGCATCGAAGTTCTGGAGCACATGGATGAAGCGGAAGGCGTTGTCGCGATAAAAAATCTGTGCGGTTACGGTGACAAAATAATATTCACTTCATCGCCGGATGATATTATGGACCAGACGCACTGCAATGTTCAACAAACTGAGTACTGGAGCAAACACTTCGCCCAAAATGGCTTCATGCGTTCCCTCATTTATATTCCCGATTATATTGCTCCATATGGAGCTTTTTTCCAAAAAACAGATATATCTATTCCAAAACTTGTCGACATATATGAAAGACAACTCAGAATTACAATTGCAAACCTTAATCTTGCGAGAAACAGTTGTGCTTCCCTGCAGAACGAGCTTAATATTTCTCGCGATAGCTGTGCCTCCTTGCAAAACGAGCTTAACGTCTCTCGGGATAGTTGTGTTGTCTTACAGTGCGATCTGAATACAAAACAAGAAGAGCTCACTAATACCCTTGAGGAATTGGCATCTTGCCGATTTGCTCTGTCATCTGCAGAGGGGGCAATCAACGCTTTCACGCATTCGACGTTTTGGCGCATGACGAAACCCTTGCGCGCTGTCTGCGATTTTGTAAAATCATTTTTGTCCCCAAAAACAAGCGGCGCTCCCACCACTTCAAAGTACGCCGAGTGGATAGCGTTGTACGACACCATTGATGACGAAAAACGTCGCGCTATCGGAGAAGCTATAAAAAAAATGGAGGTCAACTCCCAGCCTCCATTGATTAGTGTCGTAATGCCGGTTTACAACCCGCCTGTTCATATATTGCGAGAGGCGATAGATTCAGTAATTAAGCAACTTTACCCGCATTGGGAACTCTGCGTCGCCGACGACGTGTCGCCCAATCCCGAAATCAGAGATATGCTGAGCCGGTATGCCGCCAAAGACAAGCGCATAAAAATCTGTCTTCGCAACGAGAATGGACATATCTCCGAGGCCAGCAACAGCGCTTTGGGGTTGGCCACAGGAGACTTCGTCGCCCTTTTGGATCACGATGACGTCCTGCCGGAAAATGCTCTGTACGAGGTTGCTCGTGCCATAATGGAAAATCCGAACGCCAGTCTTTTTTATAGTGACGAAGACAGATTTTTATGCGCTTGTCTTTGGCGGCATACCGGCTCAGCATATCTCTGATTTCGGGATTGGGCGACACGTCGTCGGCGACGCAGAGTTCCCAATGCGGGTAAAGTTGCTTAATATTTCTCGCGATAGCTGTGCCTCCTTGCAAAACGAGCTTAACGTCTCTCGGGATAGTTGTGTTGTCTTACAGTGCGATCTGAATACAAAACAAGAAGAGCTCACTAATACCCTTGAGGAATTGGCATCTTGCCGATTTGCTCTGTCATCTGCAGAGGGGGCAATCAACGCTTTCACGCATTCGACGTTTTGGCGCATGACGAAACCCTTGCGCGCTGTCTGCGATTTTGTAAAATCATTTTTGTCCCCAAAAACAAGCGGCGCTCCCACCACTTCAAAGTACGCCGAGTGGATAGCGTTGTACGACACCATTGATGACGAAAAACGTCGCGCTATCGGAGAAGCTATAAAAAAAATGGAGGTCAACTCCCAGCCTCCATTGATTAGTGTCGTAATGCCGGTTTACAACCCGCCTGTTCATATATTGCGAGAGGCGATAGATTCAGTAATTAAGCAACTTTACCCGCATTGGGAACTCTGCGTCGCCGACGACGTGTCGCCCAATCCCGAAATCAGAGATATGCTGAGCCGGTATGCCGCCAAAGACAAGCGCATAAAAATCTGTCTTCGCAACGAGAATGGACATATCTCCGAGGCCAGCAACAGCGCTTTGGGGTTGGCCACAGGAGACTTCGTCGCCCTTTTGGATCACGATGACGTCCTGCCGGAAAATGCTCTGTACGAGGTTGCTCGTGCCATAATGGAAAATCCGAACGCCAGTCTTTTTTATAGTGACGAAGACAAGCTGGATTTTGATGGTAGGCGTTGTGAACCATACTTTAAGTCTGATTGGAATCCAGATCTCTTTCTTTCCCACAATCTTTTTACGCATCTGGGTGTTTATAAAAGAGAATTGCTGGCCCAAATCGGCGGGTTTCGAACCGGCTTTGAGGGGGCGCAAGATTATGATCTGGTATTGCGTTGTCTTGATGTTGCAGGAGACGACGCGGTTCGTCATATACCCAAGATTTTGTACCATTGGCGAAAGACACAGGAGAGTACTGCTACCGGCCCCGATAAAAAACCCTACGCCATACGGGCTGCGGTGCAGGCCATTTCGGAATTTTTGGAACGCCGAAAAATCAATGCAACAGTTACAGAGTTTATGCCGGGAAGAGGGCTTATCCGAGTGCAATACGCCTTGCCGGATGTCTGTCCGAAAGTGTCTATTATTATACTCACTAAAGATAAAGTTGAATTGCTTGTCAAGTGCGTAGCAAGCATCCAAGACAGAACCACGTATTCCAATTACGAAATTATCATTGTCGATAACGGAAGCGTTGAGGAAGTGACTTTCGAGTATTTGCGAACTATTTCCAAGAAACCAAATGTAAAGATTCTCCGTGACGACAGACCATTTAATTATTCTATGCTTAACAACACAGCCGTGGAAGTGTGCGGTGGAGAGATCGTATGCCTTCTCAATAACGATATTGAGGTCATCACTCCCGACTGGCTGAGCGAGATGGTGAGTCACGCTATTCGTCCGGGTATAGGCGCTGTCGGCGCGAGGCTATGGTATCCCAATAATACGCTTCAACATGGCGGCGTAATACTGGGAATTGGAGGTATAGCCATTCATGTCCATCATGCAATAATACGCGATAATCCAGGGTATTTCGGTAGAGCGTGGTTGATACAAAATCTCTCGGCGGTAACCGGAGCATGTCTGATGATCAAAAAATCGATCTATCAAGAAGCCGGAGGGTTAGACGAAAAAAATCTTCCAGTCGCGTATAACGATATAGATTTTTGCATTCGCGTAAGAGACGCCGGATATCGCAATCTTTGGACACCGTTTGCGGAACTCTATCACTATGAATCCGCAACACGCGGCTATGAGACTACCCCGGAAAAACAGGAGCGTTTTAGAAAAGAAACAGAATACGTCAAGAAAATATATGGAGATACACTGACAAGAGACCCCGCCTATAACCCAAATCTGTCATTGAGTTCGGATCCATTTACGCTTGCGTTTCCTCCGAGACCTTGCAACTGAAAAGGTTGGAGCGCTTAAATAGCTGTGATGACTAAAGAACAGCTTGATTTCGCAGTATTTTGCGTTGAAAATGTTGCTGACAGTCTGAATATGACGGGCGATGAAGTCTATAGACTCATGGTTGGCGAAACCAATATTCTTGACGGCTATATTATACCGTTTTATGACGCGCTCCACACACAAGGCAAAGAATATATCGTGTGGGAATTAATTCGAGTCATGCGCGAGAGAGGTATCAATATATGATTTTGTACCACGGCTCCTACTTGGCTATAGAAAAACCGAGCCTGTCGTTTTCGAGGAAACGGACTGACTTCGGAGAAGGCTTTTATCTTACGCCTATAAAAGAGCAAGCGATAAATTGGTCAAGGCGTTTTATCAAAGAACGGGGAAGAGCGATTATATCTTTATATGGCTTTCTGCAAAAGCCAACCGTGGAGAAATTGCCCGAGAATTTGAAAATCCTTGAATTTGATACGCACAACATAGAATGGCTGAACTTTATAACGGTTTGCAGATTGGGGCAAGAGACTATTGGAGAATGGGACTTGATTATAGGCGGCGTTGCTAATGATAAAGTCTTTGACACGCTCCAATTATATTTTGATGGACTGATAGACGCGCAAGCGGCAATAGGGCGTTTGCGATACAACAAGCCTAATTTTCAGTATTGTTTCAAAAATCAAAAACTTATTGATAATTATTTGCAATATTTGTCTTGCGAGGCGGTAAAAATATGATTGCCAACAGATATATTCTGATTCATAAGCTGTGCGACGTTATAACCGAATACGCAAGCGTTCAGAATATATCCCTGCGCGCGGCGCTTGATGTATTTTATAAATCAAATTTATATAAAGAAATAAGCGCCGGAATTTCGGATATGCACTGCCGCAGTGACGGTTATCTTGCTGATGAGCTACTGCGCGAAACGCGAGGTAATGATAAAAATTAGTGACAAGATTTTATGGCTGAGCAATAGCGGCTATATTTCATTGTCATTCATAAAGGTTGCTTGATATATTATGCAAGTCCTGTTTCTAAGCAAAATTTACGACGCGTTCCTGCGCGACATAGTACGCTTATACAAAGTATCGCCTTCTTATTTGCGGCGACGCTTTTGGGTGATTCTTGCGCTTCAGGCCACACAGGCTTTGGTCGAGTCAGGGACGGTGCTGATGATTTCTTTTTTTGGGGCGACTATGGGATCTCCCGCGTATGCGAGAGGTAATTTTCTTATTGTATGGTTGTTTGGATTGTTTCCATATTTGGGTGAAAGATGCTTGGACGACCGGCTTCTTATTGCTTTTGTCTGCGGCCTTGTAGTTGTGTTCATCATCATCAAAAACCTGATAACAGCCCTCGCAATGCTGCGTACTACGTACCTTGCGGAGAACATATCCGCGTATATCGGCGAGGAGACGCTAACCCGATACTTCCACAGGGATTATTTGTGGCATATATCTCCGGAAAGCGCGGACGTCATAAACAGATTAGGGTTTCGCACAGTCCTGTCAGGGCACTGTGTTACACTGCTGCAAATGTACGGAAATATTATATGTTCCGTCACGCTTTTTGCCGTCATGTTTAGTTTGCAGCCCCTTATGACGCTATTTGTTATGGGCGCGTTCGCGATAGTTGGAGGGACAACGTATCTAAAAGTACGCCGCCGCGTGGACGAGGCTGGTAAAGAGGTCTCGGGCGCAAGCATGAAGGAAAACGCGAGCCTGTCAGCGGCGAGAAGAGGAATCCGAGAGGTTCTGATTTATCGGCAGCAAAAAGCGTTCTTATCCCGTATTTTCAGCGGCATCCGGGAGGGCATAGCGCCGAGGGCATTTTTGGGCATAGTCGGAATTTTGCCGAGCTGGCTGTTGGAGGTCACGGGCTTCGCAACTATTTTATGCGTTATTTACCTCCTGATTCGCCGGGGAGCCGGCATACCGGAGATAATTTCAGCCAGCTCTCTCTTGCTGTTGACCGCCTGGCGCGTGTTGCCGTCCGTGAGCCGCGTGACGAACTTCGCGGTTTCGATACGAGGCTCCCGCCCAATGGCCCTGACTTGCTTAGAGCTTTTGGAAAAATTCATCACGCAGCAACCGCAACCACAACCGGAGCCAGACCCCAATTTCCGCTTCGAAAAAAATATCGTCCTTAATAGCGTCTGTTTTCGCTATCCGACAAGCCCCACAGACAGCTTACGCAATATCTCGATGACCATCAATAAAGGAACAAGCGTAGGGTTAATAGGCGCGTCAGGAGCCGGAAAAACCACTCTTGCCCTGATATTGAGCGGCCTTTTGCCCCTACGGGAAGGCGAATTTTTAGTCGACGGTCAAACTCTGTCTCCTGCGGGCTGGGCCGCCTACCGCAGAAAAGTCGGCTTTGTGCCTCAGAACCCCTTTCTGATGGGCGGAACTCTGGCCGATAACGTCGCGTTCAGCAGATGGGGGCAGGAATATGACAAAGCTAAGGTCGAGCGGGCGTGCAGACAAGCGGCGGCGGATTTCGCTTTCAGCCGCCCCGAGGGCGTCGATATGCACATAGGAGAAGACGGAGCCGGTCTTTCAGGGGGGGAGACGCAGCGTATCTCCATCGCGCGGGCGTTGTTTGCCGAGCCCGAGATTTTGATCTTCGACGAAGCCACGAGCTCTCTCGACCAGACGAACGAAAACATTATTCGTTCCACAATCGACGCCCTGCACGGCCAGATAACCGCCATCATCATAGCGCATCGCTTGACAACCGTTGAAAATTGCGACATAATCTTTTGGGTTGACAACGGACAAATTCTGTCGATGGGGGCTCCGGCTGATGTTTTGCCGTTATACAACAGTACGATGTTGGTTACGGAAGAAAACTTTAACGCCAAGGCTTATTTGGGCTGTAATCCTGACGTGGCTACAGTTTGCGCCGGAGATGAGCAGGCCGCGTGGGAGCATTTCAGGGTGTATGGGAAAAATGAGCGTAGGCGGCAGTTTAATTCTGTAATCCATTGAGTTTCTCGGGAGGAGTTAAGGGCGACATGTCGAGTAAATAGTGGATTCAGGGTGGACATACCGGTTTCCGACTTTAGGGAGGGGACTTCTCATCTAAGTATTATCATGAAAAAAAACGATATTTATGAAAAAAACGATTCAGCTGTATCCCTATCCATAACGTCACTCCCATCTCCCAAGGCGGGCGTAAAAGTTTATGTTGGCCCAAAAATCAATACGACAAATGAGATAAATTTGAAAGCGTTGAAATGGCTGACAACGAATCATAGCATAGACGACGTCACAATAGACGCGCGGTCTGTCAAAGATGAATTTCAACAAAACAAAACCATCAAAATCGACACGATCGATAACATACGACCGCTTTTATCCATAACGGGCTGGGCTTTTGATGTGGCCAATAAAGATTCAGGAGGGAAGCTTTTCATTAAAATTGACGACAAATTTTATAACGCAAGCCGTGTCGATAGAGATGATGTCGCCACGCATTTTAATGAAGCGGCTTACGCAAAGTCAGGATTTGCCTTATATATTGATACAAATGAATTGGATCATGGGCGTCACGACGCTCAGATAATTTTGCTCACGTCCGATGGCAAAAGCTATTATGTTGTTAGTGAATTCAAAATAGTTGTGGATGAAGATTAGATCGGTTTACGTTGTTAATTTAGCGGGAGGTTATTGATTTCCATGAAAAGATTAGAGGAATCGTTTCGCGACCCCAACGGATTTGTGTACGTAAAGGATAATGTCCTCCTGCGACAGGTTAATGATAGCTACAAGTCCGAGTACGACGCTTTGATGGATGGAGGGCTTTATAACTCTCTTGTCGAGAAAAAATGGATTATCCATCATCAGGAAGAGGACTTGTCTTTGGCGTATTCCGCCTTGCCGGCTTATAAAATATTAAAACCGGAACCTGTTCCATATATTTCTTATCCGTTTGAATGGTGCTTTGAGCAATATAAATCCGCCGCGCTTCTGACGCTGGATATTTGCTTGGAGGCTCTGCGTTTTTCTATGATTCTAAAAGACGCTTCCTCGTATAACATTCAATTCATTGGCTCGCGCCCCGTTTTTATAGATACTCTTTCTTTTGAGAAGTATACAGAGGGGCATCCTTGGATTGCCTACGGGCAGTTTTGCAAGCATTTTCTGGCGCCGATTCTTCTTATGAGCAAGGTAAATGTGCAACTTTCTCAGCTCATGCGCGTTTATATCGACGGAATACCAATAGAGCTTGCGGCGGACTTGTTGCCTCAACGCTATAAATTCGCTCCCTCCATATATATGCATATTTTTCTGCACGCAAAGATGCTGACTCGCGCCGCCGTCAGTGGAAACGAGTCGGCAAGGCAAGCAAAGGCGGCTCATATCCGCGAAAACGCTCTAATTTTTATATTGAACAACATGAGATCTCTCATAGCAAAATGCGAGGTCGAAAAGGGCCGTACCGAGTGGGGCGAATACTATGAAAATATGATGAATTACTCAGATGCCGCGTTTAGAAGCAAAGCCTTAATTGTGAAGGATTTTTTATCGTCGTGTTCCGCCTTGAATATTTGCGACATGGGGGGCAACAGGGGAGAATTCAGCAAAATTGCCTCTGAAATAGAGGGCTCCTACGTTGTTTGCTACGACATAGATCATACGGCTGTCAACAGACATTACTCCGCCTTAAAGAGTATGGGAATCAGTAATATATTGCCTCTGACTCTCGATTTAACAAATCCGAGTCCGGCAATCGGTTGGGCTAACGAGGAAAGGAAATCCATTCCGAATAGAGCTGACTGGGATTGCACTATGGCATTGGCGTTGATTCATCACCTCGCTATTTCAAATAACCTGCCGCTGTATAATATCGCCGACTATTTTTCTCGGATGTCTCCTTGGTTGATTATTGAATTTGTACCTAAAGAAGATGAGCAGGTACAGAAATTATTGCGGCTTCGGCAGGATATTTTTACAGAGTATAACGTAGAGGGTTTTGAAAAGAGTTTTTCTTTATTTTATGATATTATAGCCAAGAGAGAAGTTCAAGACAGCCTTCGAACAATTTATCTCCTGAAGCGCAAGTGAGACGTTCATGCAATACTTTAGGATAAAATAGAATTATCAACAACTCCAAACGGCTTTACATCAAATCAGTTAAAGTGCTCCCTTTTGTCAAGACATTTTTTAGGCATGAAATTTGTCAGGTTTTACCTCTTGCTAATTGTTACTTGCGTACACGAATCTTTAACGCAGTAGACGGATGCAGGCGTCTTGTCGTTCAGGCTTTGATGCAATCGTTCGTTGTTGTAGTACCGTAGATACTTCGCTATGCCCACACGGGCCGCGCGGGGAGTTTCATAGCCGCGCAAGTATACGTCCTCATATTTCAGACTTCTCCACAGTCGCTCTATGAAGATATTGTCGTACGCTCTGCCGCGATGATCCATGCTGATGCGGCTTCCGGCGGCAAGAAACAGGCTTGTGTACTTCGAACTTGTGAAGTGACTGCCCTGATTTGCTGTTCATTATAATGGGCTGCATGCCGCGCAGAGCCTCTGTAGAGGCTTCGAGGACGAAGCCTATGTCCAATGTGTCGTCTATCTGCCAAGACACCACGAAGCGTGAGTACCAGTCTATTATGGCCACAAGATAAAGCCACGATGACTTAATCGGTATATAATATATGTGATGTCAATACTCCATACCTGATCCGGGCGCGTAATGCTAAATCCTTTCAGTAGATACGGGTATACCGGGTTCGCAGGGTTGGCGACGCTTGTCCTCTGCCTTGGATATATCGCCTGTATGCCCGTCTCCAACATATGCTTACGCATAGCCTTGCGGTTAACACCCAACCTCTCGTAGGCGTTGAGTCAAGATGTAATCCTCCTGTACCCGTATTCGGGGTGATCTGTATACAACCTGTCTATCCTTGACTTGATGAATATGTCGCGTACGTCAGGTGATACAGGCTTATAGTACAGGCCGCTTCTGTTGAGACCGAGGATTCGCGCTCGGTCTGTCATTGTTAAGCCACTGTCGGCGCTATCCTCCATCATAGCGCGGCGCTCACGGAGCGTGAAGTTATCTGCCAGATTTTTTTTCGCCCAC
>BNVG01000056.1 GCA_025997935.1 Synergistales bacterium
TCCCGAAAATCAGCGATTCGAATCTTTTGCGCCTGCTGCGATGGGTGACGTTGCTGTCAGGGGTTGGCGGCGTTGTTTTGGCGCTGTTTCTCGACAGCATTATATCGGCCCTGACGATTTTTTATTCTCTGATGAGCGTGTCTTTGGCCGCGCCTCTTCTATTTGGACTTTACACAAAGCGCGCGTCTGAGGCCGGAGCGCTGATCTCCTCGGCTTGCGGCGTTGCGCTGACGCTCTTTTGCACGTTTTATACGGCGCGTCCGTATGTAAACCTGTTAGTCGGTACGCTCGACACGGCGTCGCACGTTGTGGATTTTGGCTTTACGAAGCTCAACGCCACGACTTGCGGGATATTGGTAACGTTTGTCGCGATGTTCTTCTCTCACTTTATTTTCCCGTCAAAAAAAGCCGGCCTTGATATATGACTCAAAGTATGCCCCAGGCTTTAACGGAACGGTTTTTGTCGTATATGGAAGACGGAGGGCCCATGATGTGGGTTATCCTCTGCCTGTCTGTGGCGGGGTTTGCGATTTTCATGGAGCGCGTTATTTTTTTTCTTTCGACAAGCCGGCGGGCGTTAAAGTTCCCTGTTCCGTCGGGAGGGCGCTTAGGCGGCGGGGAGGCCGAGATTTTAGCCGACAGGCTTATACGGGCTGAAATTTACGAGTGTAGCCGGTATATGTCCATGCTTGAGATAATCGTGCGAACAGCGCCAATGCTTGGGCTTTTGGGAACCGTGCTTGGCATGGTGGAGATGTTCGGCGCGCTCAATGTCGGAGGCGCTATTGACGCGGGCGCGGTGACTGGCGGTATTAAAGAGGCTCTTTATACGACAGTGGCGGGGCTTTGTTGCGCTGTGCCGCTTATTTTTTTGCACGGGCTTCTGTCCTCGGCGATAGACAAAAGAGAAGAAACCCTGAGCCGCGCGGCTGACCGATGGATTGCTGGGCAATTTTCAGACAAAAACTCAGAAAAAAACAATGATTAGAAAAAAAAGAAGCGCCGATATAGATATAACGCCTCTTATTGATGTTCTTTTTATGCTGATAATATTTTTGGTTCTGACGGCGACGTTCATTCAGGGGCGCGTTGTCGTGGAGTTGCCGTCCGGCGACGGAGAGAGCGGAAAAACCGCAAATCTTCTCATAATAAACCTCTCGCGCGACGGCTCCGTTTTATGGGGGGACGTCTCGTTGCCCGCGCCTGTAAGTTCATTGGATTTGCTTGGCTTAGCGCGCGAAAGCGCGGCCGTCGGACGGGAGATTTTGGTTGCGGGGGACGAGCGGGTTCCTTATGGCGAAGTCGCCGGGCTTCTTGACGTCTTGCGCGGCGCGGGGGTCGAGCGTCTGGGGCTTGCCTTGCGCGGGAATTAACTTATAATAATGCTTGTTTTCTATGCGGATTTCTTAAAAAGGTTCGCAATTTTTTTATGTCTGGAAGTGTTTTTTATAAAATGAGCCAAATGGAGACCGAATACACGGTGGGAGACGCGCTGTTTTCAAAAAAAGAAATAGACGACCGAACGAGAGAGTTGGCCGGACAGATTGTGAGGGACGTTCGCGGGGAGGAACTTTTAGTTGTGGGGATTTTGAGCGGGGCGGTGTTTTTCCTGACGGATCTCGTCCGTTGTTTGCCCCGGGAGCTTGATGTAAAAATAGACTTCATGTCGGTTTCGTCCTACGGCGACGCTACGACCAGCAGCGGCACGGTGCGTATCCTGAAGGACTTGGGCAGCGATATAGCAGGGCGTAACGTCTTGGTTGTGGAGGATATAATAGACACCGGCCTGACCCTTTCATACCTTTTGAAAATCCTGAAAGCGCGACACCCCAAGAGTTTAAGGACATGCGTGCTGCTCGACAAATCCGCTCGCCGCGAGACGGCGGTCGACGTCGACTATTGTGGGTTTAACGCGCCCGATGTCTTTGTGGTTGGTTATGGATTGGACTGCGGGGGGCGCTATCGGCATTTGCCCGATATACACGTTGTGAATTTGTAGTTTTTCCTGTTACAATCTCTTATGTAAATTTTTTGCTATATTCAAGATTATTAAATATATTATATTGCGCGAAGGTATAGAAGGGTGGCGATGTTTTGGGTCGTATTGTGAAAAATCTGGGACTCTATCTTATTCTTATTATTTTGGTGGTCAGCCTTGTGAATATGTTTTTGACCCCGACAACACAGCCCCAACAACAGCAATATATCGAAATCACATACAGCGATTTCTTAAAAGAGCTTGAGGCCGGACATGTCAGAGAATTGCTGATAAGAAACAACACCTTGCCTGGCGAATCCAGCTCAGCTACGTTACATGGGACGAAGACTGACGGCGTAAAATTTGTCTTGTACGGCATAGACGTAGAAAACTTAGCCACCGCGGCCGCGAAAAAGGGAGTTGACGTCACGATAGAAGCTCCGCAGAAAAACACCTGGTGGATGACTATTCTATCGTCGCTTTTCCCGACGCTTCTCCTGATAGGAGTTTGGGTTTTCTTCCTTTACAACATGCAGGGCGGCGGCGGCAAGGTCATGTCGTTTTCAAAAAGCAAAGCCAAGTTGTTTATGGATAACCGCCCTAAGGTCACGTTCGCGGACGTGGCCGGTTGCAATGAATCCAAAGAAGAGTTGCAGGAAGTCGTGCTTTTCTTGAAAAATCCCGAAAAATTTACCAAATTGGGCGCTAAGGTTCCGCGCGGCGTTTTGTTGGTCGGGCCTCCCGGCACGGGCAAAACGCTTTTGGCTCGCGCGGCGGCGGGGGAGGCGGAGGTTCCGTTTTTCAGCGTCAGCGGCTCCGACTTCGTCGAGATGTTCGTCGGCGTCGGCGCGGCGCGTGTGCGCGACCTCTTCGAGCAGGCCAAAAAATACCAGCCATGCCTTATATTTATTGATGAAATGGACGCCGTTGGACGCCACAGGGGCGCGGGGCTTGGCGGCGGGCATGACGAGCGCGAGCAGACGTTGAACCAGCTCTTAGTCGAGCTTGACGGCTTTGACGACGCCAGCAGCACTATTCTCATAGCCGCCACAAACAGACCCGACATCTTAGACCCGGCGCTTTTGCGACCCGGACGTTTCGACAGGCATATAGTCGTCGACCGCCCCGACGTAAACGGGCGCGAGGACATACTGAAAGTGCACGGCAAAGATAAAAAATTCGCCCCCGACGTGGATATGAGCGTATTGGCGCGAAGGACGCCCGGCTTTGTCGGCGCGGACTTGGCAAACCTCATAAACGAGGCTGCCCTTTTGTCGGCGCGGCATGACAGGGAAGACATCGGCATGGACGAGTTGGAGGAGGCTATAGAACGTGTAATGGCAGGGCCTGAGCGAAGAAGCCGCCTTATCAGCGACAAAGAGAAGAATATAATAGCGCACCACGAGGTCGGACACTCTATCACCGCAAACAGACTCCCCGACAGCGATCCGGTGCATAAAATCTCTATAGTGCCGCGAGGACACGCGGCTTTGGGCTACACGCTCCAGTTGCCCGAAGAAGACCGCTTCCTTGTGTCGCGGACGGAAATGCTCAACCGAATCACTATTCTCTTGAGCGGGCGCGTAGCGGAGGAGCTTGTCTTCGGGGACGTGACGAGCGGCGCGGCCAACGACCTCGACCGCGCCACAAAGACGGCCCGCCAGATGGTGACGGAGCTTGGCATGAGCGACAGGCTCGGCCTCGTGAAACTCGGGCGTAAGCACGAGGAGATTTTCCTTGGACGCGACATATCGGAAGACAGAGACTACAGCGAGGAAGTCGCCTATGCCATCGACCAGGAGGTCAAGTCCATAATCGACGGCTGCTACGCCAAAGCCAAGGAGATTCTCTTAGCTGACAAAGAACTCTTGGACACGATAGCGGCCGTTCTTTTGGATCGCGAGACCTTGGACGGCAAGGAGTTTGAAGCCCTGATGAAAGGAGAGACCCTGCCGCCCGTAAAGAAGCCGGAGAGCAATGAAGATAAAAAGGCCGACGACGCGCCGGAGGGCGGCGACGCCGAAACGGGCGAAGCTGAAAAGCCCGCGGAATCCACCGATCCGCCAAGCGAACCGACGGATTCATTTTCAAAGGGCGATTTTCTCGCCTGATTTGCCGGGTTGATGTCAGGACATATTTTAGCGGTTTGCAAGGCCGCCGTTAAAGGAACCCGAAAGGTCGATGTCGGCGAAGCCCTTCTTGTCGAGGATATGGGTGTGGAGGGCGACGCTCATTTTGGTTTTGCTCATCGGCAAGTAAGCCTTTTGAACGCGGAAGAAGTAGATAAAATGCGCGAGAAGATTCCAGACCTCGTCGCCGGTGATTTCGCGGAAAACCTCCTCGTGGAGGGCTTCGACCTCTCGCTTCTCAAACTGGGAGACCGGTTCGGCGTCGGCGCGGCATTGCTTGAGGTTACGCAGATAGGCAAGGAGTGTCACAAATCCTGCGCTATCCGAGAGTCCGCCGGGGATTGTATTATGCCGCGTCTGGGCGTGTTTTGTAAGGTTGTCGGCGGCGGACTTGTTAAAAAGGGCGACGCCGTTGGCGCTGTTGGGTTATAATTAGAATATTTGAAATATAGAGCAACAACCTAAGGAGGAAATAATCATGGCTACAATCGGTAGTTACGACCCCGAAAATTTCAAGAAGGTTCATCAAACGCCTGTTCGCACGACGATCGAGTCCCTTTTCTACGGCAACAACGTCGTCAAGGTGCCCGATATGAAGGTTGCCTATGAGCTGGCCAAGAACAGCCCCGGCACGGTGGAGCTGACCGGGATGCCGGTTTATCTGCCCGAGGAGCAGGGACTTCCGGCGGGTTCAAACGTGCTTCTGTTCAACGACGGCGAGTTCTTCGGGCGCACCTCCGCGGCGCGGAGGATAATAGGATACCCCGACGTCGACCCTGCGAAGATGTCCACCATAGTGCGCGAGGCTATCTACAAAATGCGCTATCGCACGCTCTACACGGCTGACGCCTACATCGGACTCGAGGAAGACTTCATGGTCGCGGCGCACTTAGTCGTCCCGCAGGGCTTTGAGAACAACATCTACAGCTGGATGTTCAACTTCCAGTACGTCAACGAGAAGTACAAGCAGATGTACAACAACTCCCGCAAAATATCCGATACGGACGGAGACGTCTTTATCTTTGCCGACCCGGACTGGACGCACCCGGATTATCCCCTTGGGCTCGCGTTCTTCTCGCCCAAAGAGAACTGCGCGGCGGTGCTCGGCCTTCGCTACTTCGGTGAGCTCAAGAAGGGCACATTGACGCTCGGCTGGGGGATAGGCGCTCGCAACGGCTACGCCTCCTGCCACGGCGGGCTCAAGCGTTACACCACAAAGGGCGGCAATAAGTTTGTCTTGGCCGCGTTCGGCCTCTCCGGCTCCGGCAAGTCCACCATCACCCACGCCACCCACGGCGGCAAGTACGACATCACCGTGCTTCATGACGACGCTTTTGTAGTAAACGTCAAGGACAAGTACGCGATAGCGCTTGAACCGGCGTACTTCGACAAGGTTCAGGACTACCCAATTGGCTGCCCTGACAATAAATTCCTTGTGACCATGCAGAACTGCGGCGTCACCCGCACGGCGGACGGTAAGCTCATAGCCGTGACCGAGGACGTCCGCAACGGCAACGGGCGCGCCATGAAGTCCAAGTTCTGGTCGCCAAACCGCATCGATCGTATCAACGAGCCGCTGAACGCCATCTTCTGGCTTATGCGCGACCCGACCATTCCGCCCGTCCTGAAGCTGACCGGCCCTGAGCTTGCCTCGGTTCTTGGCGCGACCTTAGCCACGAAGCGCACAAGCGCCGAGCGCCTCGCCCCCGGCGTGGACCCCAACGCGCTCGTCTGCGAGCCTTACGCCAACCCCTTCCGCACATATCCGCTTGAGATGGACTACACGCGCTTCAAGCAGCTTATAGCCGACGGCGTTGACTGCTACATCCTGAACACCGGCGACTTTATGGGCGCGAAGGTCAAGCCCGCCCATACGCTCGGCATTCTCGAGGCCATCGTGGAGGGCGCGGCGAAGTGGGAGCCGTTTGGCAACCTAACCGGAATGCAGATTATGTCGCTTCCAGACTTTAAGATAGACCTAAAGGACAAGACCTACAGCGAACAGCTTCTGGCGCGCTTCAAAGACCGCCTGAATTTCGTGAAATCCCGCGACACAGAGCTTGGCGGCTTAGATAAACTTCCAGACGACGCCCACAAAGCTCTTGAGAGGGCTGTTGAGGAGATATCGAAGCTCTAAGGTTTTTATCAGACCAAAAACAACGCCTCGCGTATTTTGCGCGGGGCGTTTTATTTTATAGCGGCTTATCTAAAGGGTCATTACGGCCTGTATTCCCCCGGCTGATATTTGAACGACGCCATTATTTTCTCAAAAACAGAGTCGTAATCCGGCAGGCAGTTTGTGGAGAATGTGACGACGTAATAATGTGTTTTGTCGATAATAAGCTGATAACAAACAACGCCGCCATCCCATCCGAATATGTCAATATAAGACCTTGTGGTCTTAGCCCATCTATAAGCTCTGAAAGACCTGACTTCGGATCGCGCGCTGCCGATTGTGTCGGGAGGTAGCGGTTGCAGCTTCAGAAAAACGCCTATTATATCTAACTGATCTTTGCGTCCCTGTATGCGGGCGACTAACTGATCTCCAAGCTCAGCCGCGGATGGATAGGGCAATTCAACGCTATCGGCGAGCGTCATCCTGACGACACTGACCGAGGCGTAATTCGGCTTTCTCCTTGTCGAGGACGCATACCAACGCCTGCGGTATGCTGAAAATTCCGCGTAAAGGCACGTTTCGCCGCTTTCGGAGAAATAATCCTTAGGTCTGTCTCGGGTCGGATTTCGCGATATGCGCCACCTCCGTGGAAGATCGATTGAAAACTCGCCTTTGGCGGAGGTGAACGCCGATGTAAAGCTCGCGTCGATAAAACTGCTGACTACCGAGCTGGCATTTACAAGTATCCACGCCAGTGCCGCAAGGACGAGGACGCTTGTCAAAACAACCGAAGGCCGCTTGGTCTGCTGATAATTCATTGAGCTGTACGCCCCTTCTTTCCCGAGTTTTCAGGCTGTGCAACGGCGTCGTAAAGGTGTAATAATAATACCACCACCGCAATGCGGAAGTGGCGGCGTATAATCCTAACGTGGCGGTAGTGATTTCGCCGCACGATGTTTTGTACGCGGACTATTTCCACATATCACCCGGCAAGTCAGCGAGTGGGAGTTTTGCGTTATTTGGATTGCGAGGGAGATTCTATGAGTTTTTATTTGATGGCGTTCGATCTGTCCGGCGCGCCGCGGTCGCAGGGAACTTTCGACGAATGGGTCGCGCGTCAAACCCAATGGAGCGAGTCGCACAGCTATGATGACCCGTCCGTCTCCTCGGAGGCGTTACAAAACTGGTTTTCCGAGATGAAAAAAACCTATCCGCCCATGAACGGCCCCTTGGCCCTCTCCAACGAGGAATTTGACAAACTCGGGGGAGACGAAGTCAGGGTAACGGATTACTCTATCGGCAGGGAGGTGATCTATTGCGCTTTCGCCTGGTCGGTGGCGGATGAGGCGCACGAACACGCGCGAAAACTGGCGGCCGAACAGTGTGTGGGGTTTTATTGCCCCGAGAGCGGAGAGGTATTTTTCCCCGATACGGCGGACAAGGAGCCTTTGGAACTCCGAACCAACTGGGCTGAGAACCCCTTACCCACATGGCGTGACGTGGAACAGGCAATCGGCGATCTGACTGAAGAGCCTGTCAACTTTATTTTCTTGGGGCCGAAAACCACCGAGAGCGACATACAGTTTATACAGGCGGTCATTGAGTGGGTTTCCGAAAAGAAATCCCTGTTCCGAAAGGCGGTCAAGACGCCGGGGCCGTACTGCGTCGAGGCGCAGATCAAACAAGCGAATGGGGCGTTGATTCATCACTGCCTGAAAACGTCGGACATCGCGGAGGTCAAACAGATATTCATGGCTTATTTCAATTGGAGAACCGCGCCGGACGTCAGCGGCTGGGAACAGTTCTCATTCTGGGAACCCTGACGCGAAAAAGACGAGTATACCCGGTGCGCGCGTTTTCAATTACGCTTCATTGCGTATCTTTTCGATGAAAAGAAGATAAATAGCGGTCAATAGCAGGGCGCTGAACACATTAGGACAGCGCCATATTTCCAGTATTTATATTTGGATGAGGCGGAGTTTTACAAATTTTTCTTGACATTCCTATTTTTGTGCGCTAACATTGTTGAAAAGTCCATGCTTTGTAAGTTTTCTGTCCTTTGATTTCGATACAGATAAAATATAAATCCGGTTTTTCGGATATGATATAGCTTGCTTCTGGTAATGATTTTGTATCATTGCAGATGAAGGAAGCCTATTTTGAGGGTGTTGGTTGCTAATCCTCAGGGTGGGCTTCCTCTTTTTATCTGAAATTATCTGAATATTATCTGAAAAAACAAGGAGGAAAATACTTTTGAAAACCGCGAGCGAGATAAAACATGTCGCGATTTTGGGCGCCGGCACTATGGGGCCGGGCATGGCTCAGATTTTCGCGCAGGGCGGACGAACCGTCACCATGTGGACCCGCAGCGAGGAGACGCGCGAGAAGGCCAAGCAAACTCTGAGGAAGAGCATAGAGACATTTGCCGAGGAAGGCTTGCTCGCCGCGGACAAAATCGAGAACGTCTATGGTAGAGTTACTTTCAAGCCGACGGTCGAGGAAACGGTAAGCCGCGCTGATTTCGTCATGGAGACCATAGTCGAGAACAAAGACGCCAAGTTGCAGCTATTCAAGGAGCTTGACGCTTGCATAGGCCCTGACGTTATATTGGCGTCCAACACCTCTGGGCTCAACGTGTTCGATTTAGTCCCCCCGCAACGCCTGAAACAAATGGTCATAGCCCACTGGTACGCGCCGCCTCAGCTCATCCCGCTTGTAGAGGTGGTCAAGAGCGCGCAAGCGCCGGATTCTTACGCCGATATAACGGTGGCGTTTTTGGAAGAGTGCGGCAAAACCCCCGTCCTGATGAAGAAGTTCATCCGCGGCTACATAGCCAACCGTATGCAGATGTGTTTGAACCAAGAGGTTTTTTATCTGCTTGACAATGATTTTTGTTCCCCCGAGGACATCGACAAGGCTGTCAAGGCCAGCTTTATCCCGCGCGCCGTGGTTTTAGGGCTTTGCAAACGGGCGGATTTCGGCGGACTCGATATGACCGCCAATAACTACAAAAATAAAAGCTATACGCTCCCCCCCGAAGTGGACATGCCCAAAACGCTTGCCTCGCATATCGAAAAAGGCGAACTTGGGCTTAAATCCGGCAAGGGTTTTTACGACTACACGAACGTCGACAGGCAGGCGTTGCTGGCCAAGCGCGACAAGCAGCTTTTCGAGATTTTCAAGATAGCCAAAAAGTTTATGGACGACCCGGTTTAACCCCAAATTTCAGCCTCACAAATTTAGACCTGTAAAGGAGACAATAATTTTATGAGCGGTAAACTTATCATCACCTGCGCCCTTACCGGCGCCGGAACGACTAAGGCCCAAAACCCGAACGTGCCCGTAACCGCCGCCGAGATAGCCGCGGACGTCGTAGCCGTGGCGAAAGCGGGCGCTGCCGTAGCGCATATCCACGTCCGCGACGAGGCGGGCGTCAACACGATGGACACCAATATTTTTGTAGGCGTGGTCGAGGCCGTGCGCGAGGCCGTCAAAAAAGCGGGCGTGGACGTCGTCCTCAACCTCACCACTTCCGGATCCAAGTTCTCGGACGAGTGGCGTATCGGACATTTGCCCATTTTGAAGCCTGAGATGTGTTCCTACGACCCCGGCACAATGAACTGGGCCAACAGCTTCGTGTTCCTGAACTCCCCGGCTTTTCTGGAGAAGCTGGGACACGCGTCTCAGGAGCTTGAGATAAAGCCCGAGTGCGAGATTTTCGACGGTGGAATGATAGGCAACGTCGACTATTACGTTAAAAAGGGCGTGCTGAAAAATCCGCTGCACTACCAGTTCGTGCTTGGCGTACCCGGTGGTATGCCCGGCAACATCGACAGCTTGGCCTATCTGCTTCCAAAGATACAGCCGGGTTCCACATGGTCGATAACGGGCATAGGCAGGTCGAGTATGCCGATGATGCTGGCGGGGCTTTCCGCCGGGTGCGACGGACTTCGCGTCGGGCTCGAGGACAATATAAATCTCTCAAAGGGCGTTTTGGCTACTAATGTTCAGCTTGTCGAGCAGGCTATAGGATTGGCGAAAGCGGCTGGGCGTGAAATAGCCACGGCGGCTGAAGCCCGCGAGATTCTGGGTCTCAAGAAACATATATAAAACATTTTTGTAGGGGCTACCGCCTCGGTCGCCCAAGTGCATACATTAAGGAGAGTGAGTTTTATGTTTGAGCCATTCAATCTCACGGGGAAGAACGCTGTCGTCATCGGAGGCGCGGGCGGCATAGGCAAGGCCATCGCCGGAGGGCTTCTTCAGTCGGGCGCGACAGTCGGCATAGCCAGCCGAAACCTTGACGGCCTGAACGAAGCCGCGGAGAGTCTGCGTAAACTGTCAGACGGCAAAGTAGAGGTTTTTCAGGTCGACGCGTCCGACGAAGCGAGCATTGTCAAGCTGGCACAGGACACGGTGAAGTCGTTCGGGCGCGTGGATATTTTGGTAAACGCTCAGGGCTTCAACACCAAGGGGCCGGCCATAGAGTTCGATATGGCCGAGTGGGACAAGCTCTACGCGGTGAACGTCCGAGGCGTCATGATGAGCTGCAAGGTGTTCGGCAAACACATGGTCGAGCAGGGCGGCGGCAAGATAATCAACCTCTCCTCCGTCAGAGGCATAAGGGCCAACGCCGGCGGCAACAGCGCCTATTGCTCGAGCAAAGCCGCCGTCGACCTCATAACCAAATCCATAGCCACGGAGCTCGCCAAGAGCAATGTGCAGGTGAACGCCGTCGGCCCCGCGCTGATAGCCACAAAAATGATGGAAAAAGTCATGGCCGAGCCGGGACGCGCCGAACAGTATACGCGCAATATCCCGATGGGACGCTTGGGCAAGGTTGAGGACGTTATCGGAGCCGCCGTTTATCTGGCGTCGCCCGCCGCTGATTTTGTCACGGGACAGATTTTGTACGTGGACGGCGGCCTGACCTCGGCAAGCTAAAGCCATGCGTGAAGTTGTAGTTGTGGAGGCCGTCAGGACTGCCGTAGGGAAGCTCGGCGGCGCGCTGGCGGATTTTCAGGCGGAAGACCTCGCGAGCGTGGTCATCAACGCGCTTGTCGACAAGTCGGGCATAGATACGAGTCTCATAGACGAGGTCATATTCGGTCAGGTGCGTCAGGGGGCGGACGCTCCTAACGTGGCGCGGATAGCGGCTTTGCGGAGCGGCATTCCCGAGGAGGTTCCGGCATACACGGTTATGCGGCAGTGCGCCTCGGGAATGCAGGCCGTCAACAGCGCCGCCGACGCCATACTCTGCGGGCACGCCGACGTTATTCTTGCGGGCGGGACGGAGAGCATGAGCAACGCGGTGTTTTATTTGCGCGGCGCGCGGTACGGCTTGGGCAACGGTAACGCCGTCTTGGTGGATTCCCTGACCGAGGGGCAGGTGCGCTCTCAGCCGCAGGATATTTACGGTGTGTTCGGCATGGGCATGACGGCGGAGAACGTGGCCGAGAGGTGCGATATTTCGCGCGAGTCTCAGGACCTGTTTGCTTACGAGAGCCAGAAGAAGGCCGACGACGCCATAAAGGGCGGCAAGTTCAAAGACGAGATCGTCCCCGTGATCATCCCCCAGAAAAAGGGCGACAGCGTTATTTTTGACACGGACGAACATCCGCGTCTCACGGCGGTGGAGAAACTCGCAAGCCTGAAGCCCGCTTTCAAAGACGGCGGCACGGTGACGGCTGGCAACTCGTCGGGGCGAAACGACGGCGCTTCGGGGCTTTTGCTCATGTCGTCGGACAAGGCCTACGAGCTTGGCCTGAAGCCTTTGGCCGTCATAAAAGGCTCTATGGCCGCCGGTATTAGCCCAAAGGTTATGGGGTTAGGCCCGGTTTTCGCCACCCAAAAACTCTTGAAGCGGCTCGATATGTCGCTTGACGAGATAGACCTTATAGAGCTTAATGAGGCCTTCGCGGCTCAGTCTCTCGGCTGTATAAAAATGCTAAAACTTGACAGCGAGAAAGTCAACGTCAACGGCGGGGCCATCGCCCTTGGGCACCCTGTGGGTAGTAGCGGGGCGCGGATATTGGTGACTTTAATCCATGAACTCAGGCGGCGAGGGCAAAAATACGGCTTGGCCTCTTTGTGCGTCGCGGGCGGCATGGGCGTGGCCGATGTCGTAGAGGCGGTATATTAACGCGTTTTACGGTACAAACCGGCGAGAAAGGAA
>BNVG01000057.1 GCA_025997935.1 Synergistales bacterium
CCTCACGCATTCTGCGGATGATATTGCACGTAAAGACGCCGGTTCCGGCGCCTAACTCGGCTATGTACCGCGCTTCCTTCCAGTCAATTTTGTTCATTATCGCGCGGGTGAGATAGGGAGAGCTCGGCGTGACGCTTCCGATTTGGCGCGGAGATCCTATAAACCTACCCAGAAAGACCATGCTTTCGGCTATTTTGGACGCTAATTTTTTGCCGCCCGTTCGCATACTCGCGTAATATCTACCCAATTCAAAACCCCCAAGTTAGAGCTTTATTATAAGCGCACTTAAAACATAAAAGATAATATATCACAAAATATAGAAAAATCTGATTTCGAGCCGAAAATTTTTTTTGCGGTCTCTATGAAAAACGGGCGACCAAAGATCGCCCGTCGCCTTTCTTGTCGCGTTCGTTGTCCCCTTATCTGTTTTTTGCGGCCAGGCTCTCTTTGATAGCCTTTGTAAAAAGAGGGACGATTTTCAGCGCGTCTCCGACGACGCCGTAGTCGGCTACCTCAAATATCGGAGCGAGCGGGTCTTTGTTTATGGCTATTATAACATCCGACTTTTCCATGCCCGCTAAGTGCTGTATAGCGCCCGAGATGCCGCAGGCTATGTAGAGGTTCGGGCGTACCGTCTTGCCGGTCTGTCCGACTTGCCTGTCTTTTTCCACCCAGCCGGAATCGACCGCCGCGCGGGACGAAGCGATTGTGCCGCCCAGAGCCGAGGCCAAGTCTTCCAAGACGCCGAAGTTCTCGCTCCCCCCCATGCCGCGCCCGCCCGACACCAAGACCTTGGCGTCCATTATGTCCATTCTCTTGGCGACCTTCTGAACTATCTCCAATATCTCGACATTTTTGCGTTCGGCTATCCCCGACACTTTGAAGTTCTCGTACTTTACATCAGCGCCGCTTTTGGGTGAGATTCTGGCCATGACGCCGGGGCGTACCGTCGCCATCTGCGGGCGGTGGTTGGAACAGCGAATCGTGGCCATGATGTTCCCGCCGAACGCCGGGCGCGTCATCATCAAATCTTTCGACTCCGCGTCTATCTCAAGCCCTGTGCAGTCCGCCGTGAGGCCGGTGTGGATACGCGCGCTGACGCGCGGCGCTAAGTCGCGCCCTATGGACGTCGCGCCGAATAGCACAACCTCCGGCTTGACGCTCTTGACGACCTCTGTGAGCGCGTGAGCGTAAGGCTCCGTCATATATACGTCAAGAGCGGGGTCGTCGACCAATATTACGCGGCTCGCGCCCCACTTGGCCAAGTCTTCAGAAAAACCGTCAAGCCCGCTTCCGAGCGCCACGGCGATAACTTCGCCCGAGAGCGCCTTTGCAAGCTCCGCGCCCTTTCCCAAAAGCTCATAAGATACGCCCGCGATCTTTTGGTCGACTTGCTGAATAAAAATCATTACGTCTTTATAACCTTCAACGGCCATTCTCGCGCCCTCCTTACAGGACAAACTTTTCTTTAAGACGCTCAACGAGCCAGTCCGCGCCCTCCTGCGGGTCGAGGGTCACGACTGTGCCCTTGCCCTTCAGCGCCTTTGTGAACGACTTCACAACCCTCGTGGGGGAGCCGTTCAGCCCTAAGTTGGCGTCGTCTATGTCGAGGTCGGCCCTCGTCCAAAGAGTCACGTTCTTTTCGCGGTAGGCGTCGTATATTCCGCCCGGGGTCATATACCGCGGCTCGTTCATCTCGCTCAGAACCGTGACGAGGCAGGGCAGTTTGGCTTTTATGATGTGATGCCTGTCTTCGTACTGGCGTTTTACCTTTATATACTCGCCCTCCACGGTCAGCTCTTCGGCGTAGCTGATGTTGGGGAGGCCCAAGTGCTCGGATATCTGCGGCCCCACCTGGGCCGTGTCGCCGTCTATCGCCTGACGCCCCGTTAGAATGAGGTCGTATTTCAGCTTCCTGACCGCCGCCGCTATGGTGGAGGAGGTGGCCCAAGTGTCGGCCCCGCCGAAAGCGCGGTCGCTCACCAATATGACCTCGTCCGCGCCCATAGCCAAAGCCTCGCGCAAGGCGGCGTCGGCCTGCGGCGGGCCCATAGACAGAACCGTCACGTGAGCGCCGTTTTGATCTTTTATTCTGAGCGCCGCCTCAAGAGCGGCCTTGTCGTCGGGGTTGATGATGCTCGGAACGCCCTCGCGGATAAGCGTGCCCTTTACCGGGTCGAGCTTGACTTCGTTTGTGTTTGGAACCTGTTTTACGCAAACAACTATATTCATTTCGGCTTTGGCTCCTTTCTACTTCAAAACGTCAGCCGAGATGACCATGCGCTGAACCTCGCTGGTACCCTCGTAGATTTCGGTTATCTTGGCGTCGCGCATCATTCGCTCGACCGGATAATCGCGCGTGTAGCCGTAGCCGCCGTGGAGCTGGACGCACTTTGTGGTGACTTCCATAGCCGTTTCGGCGGCGAAGAGCTTTGCCATAGCGGCCTCCGCGGAGTATTTCTGACGCGCGTCCTTGAGCGTAGCGGCCCTGTAAACTAAAAGCCGGGCGGCGTTTATCTTTGTCGCCATATCGGCTATCTGAAACTGAGTGTTCTGGAAGTAGGATATGGGTTTGCCAAACTGCTTTCGCTCCTTGACGTATTTCACCGTCTCGTCGAGCGCGCCCTGAGCTATGCCGAGCGCCTGGGCGGCTATGCCTATTCGTCCTCCGTCGAGCGTCTTCATGGCGTAACCGAAGCCCTTACCCTCTTCGCCCAACAGGTTTTCCTTGGGGACAATCATATCGCGAAAGACAAGCTCGCAAGTCGAAGAGCCGCGTATGCCCATCTTCTGTTCTTTTTTGCCCACGGAGAAGCCCGGAAAATCTTTCTCTACGATAAACGCCGATATGCCTTTTGTTCCCTTGGATTTGTCCGTCATGGCGAAGACTATGGCCGTTTCGGCCACGCCTCCGTTTGTGATGAATATCTTGCTTCCGTTTATCACGTAATGGTCGCCGTCCAAGACGGCCTTAGTCTGCTGTCCCGCGGCGTCCGTGCCGGCGTTAGGCTCTGTCAGGGCAAAAGCGCCTATCTTCTCGCCCTTTGCGACGGGCGGCAGATATTTGGCCTTTTGCGCGGGGGAGCCGAACTCGAAGATGGGCGTACAACAGAGCGATACGTGCGAGCTGACTATGACGCCCGTCGTGGCGCACACGCGCGACAACTCCTCGACGCAGGTGATGTATGTCAGGACATCGCAACCCTGCCCGCCGAACTCCTTGGGTATCGGGATACCAAAAAAGCCATACCGCGCCATTTTCGCCGCCGTCTCAGCGGGGAACCGCTCCTCCTCGTCAATTTCCGAAGCTATAGGCTTGACCTCTTTTTCCGCGAACTCGCGGTAAAGCGTCTTGGCCATCTCCTGCTCTTTGCTTAATTCAAAATTCATATCTGAAGACATCCTCCTAATTCTATATATTGTAGGGGCGAACTGCGTTCGCCCGTTTTTTTGACGGTCATTCTTTTTCGCTGACACGGGCGAACGCAGTTCGCCCCTACGGGGGTGAGGTTTTATTCCCTAATCCCGGCTATCTTCTTGGCGAACTCTTTTTTGGATGCAATATCGCTCTGACGCGAGATCATGATTCTCTGCGCCTGCGGCGAGCCCGCGCCGTGCATGGATTCCGTGCGGTATCCCACCGCCGCGCCTCCGAGCGCGAGATTCTCTATCAGGCGAAGTACGCGGAGGCGGTTTTCCGTTTTGACCCCCGGCGCGGCGTGGAGATATTTTTCGACGACTGGCCCGAGCTTAGAGTCGAAAAGGTCTTTTCCGGAGGGAGCCGTGACCATGAGGCCGCCCGCTATGTCCTCGGCCAAGCGCACTATCTCGTATGGGAAGCGCGTGACGTTTTGCTTGCAGACGTTGGCCAAAAGAAGATCGATGATGTAGTTGCCCGATTCCGTTTGCCTGCCCTCGGCGGAACAGGCTATGCCGCAACAGTAGAGGGTCTCGTTGAGGTGCGTCATCTCTATCAGCTTGTCCTTTATATGGGAGGCTTTAGAGGCTCCGTTGTAGTCCGCCGCGAGGGCCGCCGCGCCTATGAGCACGTCGCCCACGCCTACTTTGCATCCGCCGTAGCTCTGGCGGTGGTATCCCGCGAAACGCTCTACAAGCGTCCCCGCGAACTCCGTCTCGCCGTTCAGGAAAATTCTGTCGTTTGGCACAAACACGTTGTCAAACACCACGAGAGCCTCGACCCCGCCGAACTCCGCGTTGCCTACGTCTATTCCGTTGCCGAGCTCAAGCCTTCGGGTATCGCAGGACTGCCGTCCGATTATCATAAAAAGCCCAGGCGCGTCGAGCGGCACGGCAAAAGACACGGCGTAGTCCTTGTCCTCGGGCGACATGGCGACGGTTGGCATGACTATCATCTCGTGAGAGTTGAGCGCGCCCGTCTGGTGAGCCTTCGCGCCCTTCACGACAATGCCGTCAGCCCTGCGCTCGACGATATGGAGGTACATGTCGGGGTCGGGCTGCTGGTGCGGAGCCAAAGAGCGGTCGCCCTTGGGATCCGTCATCGCGCCGTCGACTGTGAGGTCTTTATCCTTTACGTAGTCCAGGAATTTTTTGAAGTTTTTGAAGTAAGAGGTGCCGTGTTTTTTGTCCGTGTCGTAGGTGGCGCTCCAGAGGGCGTTGAAGGCGTCCATGCCCACGCAACGCTGAAAACAGGAGGCGGTCTGCTGACCGAGGAGGCGCTGCATTTTGACTTTTTTGATGAGGTCGTCCGCGCTACGGTGAATGTTGTTGAAGCGGTTGATTTCCTCGCCCGTCTCGGGGTCGGTGGCCGTCATTAAGCCTTTGTACTCAGGTAATTGCGCGAGGTCGTATGTCATGCGGACGGAGTTTAGGGAGGGACGCAGAATGGGGTTGTCAACCGGGACGTCAACCTTGACCCCCATAAGATAAACTTCCATTTTAATATTGCGGATACTCTCTATATACTGCTCGCCTGTCATCAACGCCATAGTATATCTACCTCCAAATAAAGTCGCTTTCAGCAGTATACAATATAAATCCAAGCATTTCACGCAATATTGAATTAACACGCGCTAAAACCCCCCTGTCACTTCGCGACATCCGCCTCCGAGAGGGAGACGAGAAGCCTGAGATTATATAAACTTGAGCGTGTTTTGAAATTTTAGTTTTTAATTTTTAATTTCAAAAATTCATTTCTTGATTTTTTGTGATAAAATCACGAGGCTGTATAATGTGTTTATTAATTGTCTTTTATTAAGAACAAGGGGGAACTTGGATATGGCAAGAGTATGCCAGTGTTGCGGGCGCGGCCCCGCGACGGGAAACAAGGTCAGCCACTCCAACAGGCACACGCGCCGTCGTTGGTTGATCAACCTTCAGGACGCGAGAATCGACGTGGGCGACGGCACGACGTTCAAGGTGCGGGTCTGCGCCCGATGCCTGAAGTCCGGTTTTGTCAAAAGAGCGGCGGGCGTTTGAAAAAAGGCGAGAAAAAGGCGTTTGAAAATCCGGGGGGCCGAAACCTCCCGGTTTTTTTATGACAAGGGCGGGAACGTCGCCGAGATGGGACGGACAATGTACTTTTGCCGTAACAGAAAGGAGAGCAAAACCGGGCAAGACCGGAACCAATTTTATACACTCGACCGCAATCAGCGGCGTAGCTGTATATAAAACGAATGGCGATCCTTCGCAAAGTGTTCCGGCCATAAACCCGGTCTTAGGGAAGCAATCGCCATTCATTGATGAAAGGCTACAGGAATTTTTCGATTCTGTCAAGCCTGACGGCGAAATAAGCGCACAGTTAAATTAAGTTCATCGTTTGGGAACAATAACGCAAGACGGTTCAGATTTTCATCTAAAGCTATCCGTTCATACTGCCGATAAAAACTATAGAAAGAAAAATATTCGCTTAAAAATCAAGGAGAGATTACATAATGATTGAAAAAATATTGAGTCCTTTCGTTCCTGACGTAGCGGCGAAATCCAAGGCAAAGAAGGCTTATGGCGGCGGAGAGACGAGAAGCGATTCCGACGGCGCGGAGTTCAGTCCGTTTGCCGTGGAGCTTGCCCGTATTTCAGGCGAGCTCAAAAGCACGCCGGATGTCCGTCAGGACTTGGTCGATGATTTCAAAAAGAAAATAGAGGCCGGGGAGTATAATCCTCCGCTTGAGAAAATCGCCCACAACCTTTTCTTGGCCGGAATACTCAACGTTCAAGAATAGTATATGAGCGAGCCCGAAACGCAGAGCCTCTCTTCGTCGGTCAGGGATTTGACTATGGCCGTTTTGGACGAGGCCGACCTCATAGATGAGCTGCGCGAGGCCGTAGTCAGGCAAAGGGACGCTATCAAAGACGGCGACCACGCCGAGGCTCAGGATCTGATGAAAGATATTCAGGATATATCTTTTGACGTTCAGGCTCAGGAGGCGACGCGGACACGGCTCGCGAACGCGGCGGCGGCGGGGCTTGGGTGCGAGCCCAAGGTATCGGCTTTGTACAGCGCGATAGCGGCTCACTCCGCGTTTGACGAAAACGAAACGTCTCTTTTTAACGAGGCCGGCGAGCGATTGAAGCACGCCGTGTCCACGCTAAAGATGGAAATGGCCGTTCTGAGCGGTCTTGTAGAACATAACGAGAGATTCGGAGCTATGCTTCTGTCCGAATGGAAACGCCTTAACACAGGCTTTGGCTCCGGCCTAAAGCAATCCGGCGGTTTGGATTTCAGGGGGTAGAACGTAATGTTAAACAGTTTTTTCGGATTGGAAATGGGCAAACGCGCCATGAACACCTTCCGCAGGGGCATAGAGGTGGCCGGTCATAACGTATCGAACGTCGCTACGGAAGGCTACTCGCGTCAGCGCGTGGAGACATCCACAACAGAGCCTTATACAAAACCGGGGCTTATGCGCCCCGAGATACCGGGGCAGATAGGCACCGGCGTCAAAGTAGACCAGATAGTCCGAATCAGAGATATTTTCCTTGACCTCCAATACCGCGCCGAGATGACGGATTTGGGCTACTGGGAAAAAATAAACTCGATGTATAACACCATACAATTATATATAGCGGAGCCGTCCGGGCAGGGGATACGCGCCGAGATGGATATATTCTGGTCGGCCCTGAACGAGCTTCAGAAGATGCCCGAAAGCACGGCGCTCCGCCAGACTGTAGTGGAGTCGGCCAAGTCCCTCGGCTCTATGCTTAACAGCCTCTCCAAAGGATACGACAATTACTCCAGTATGGTAAATACCGAGGTCAAGAGCATGGTTGACCAAGCCAACTCCATTCTTTACCAGTTGGCCTCGTTCAACGTCGAAATCAGCCAGCTTCAGGCCTTGGGACAAAACCCCAACGACCTTCTCGACAAGCGCGACCTGCTTCTCGACAAGCTCTCCAAAATGCTTGACGTCGATTATCAGGAGCCCTACACCAACGGCGACATAAAAGGCGAATACTTCATCACCCTAAACGGCAGAACGCTCGTTCAGGGCGGTCAGGTTCGCGAACTCGTGGCTCACGCCTTCGAGTGGGACGGGCAGGTCTACTATGACGTTCAGGTTTCGGACAACGAGTTTGACATCATAGACCCCAAAATAGCCTTAGCGCTTGCCACAGGGCCGGAGGGAGTACATCAGCTCGACATAGACCGCCTCGCCAACGGCGAGGAGTGGACTGTCGGCAGAGACGATCCGTTTTGCGTAGAGGCTGACGGAACTCAAAGCGTAGGCGCCGACGGAAAACCCATACCCTCGCGCGTTCGCCCGATGACCACGACGGAGGCACTCGGCCTCGCATCGTCTTTCCGTATTCAGGTAGGTTCTCAGGGCACTTTGGTTTCTTCCGCGACTTACAACAATTCGCAGCCTTTGGGCGCGGGCTTTATTCTCGGCGCGCCTAAGCCGGGCGATACGGAAACGTATTCCTTCCGCGTGGCCGCGAACACAGACGAGACCACCATAACCGTTAAATGGGACAAGAACTTAAACACAGCTGGCGGCTGGGTTCTTTCGAGCGACACCGGGGCATACGACACTACAGCGGGTCCTAATCTCTCGATTAAAGAGTTATCGGACCTCATAAAGGACGCTTTACCCAAGGTCGGCGAAGACGCTTTAACCGTGACCACCACCACGCCCCCAAACAGCACTACACCCACGAGCTTCTCCATAAGCTCGCCCGATAACCATCTTATATCCATATCTGACATTACAGGCGACTTAGCCTCCCAGATGGGTATGGCCAACCCCAACCCGGTCATCACGATAGACTTGAACCCGACAGACTCTCTTGAGACGGTACGCAACAAGATAAACGAAAAATATCAGGAAGCCTACGGGCTGACAGTCCCCGAGCAGTGGGTTCACGCCTCGCTTGTTCAGGATTCCGACCAGTCTTGGTATCTCTCCATAGCCGCCGACGTGGCGGGCGAAGCTCAGAGAATCACCCTGATGGGCGATGTGGACGGAAGTACGCAAACCCTGCGCCGCTTGGGCTTGGTGACGATGAAGCAGAACGGGACGATACCGGGAACGGAGGTATTTAAAGATGGGATTGTGTTTAATTCTGCCACCGCAACCCCGTTTCAGTTTGCTGTTCGTGACGGAGCCACCAGCGCCTTAGTGATTTTTACAGCGACTTTAGGTACGCCTACGGCAAACGTATGGAATTTAAGTAACGACAACAATGCGCTCACCGCCACTTCCGCCGTAGATTCTCTGACTACCAAAGAGCTTGCTGATTATATACAGAGAGTTTTTGGCGCTTTGGGCAGCGATTTGTCCGTGTCTGTCAATGCCGGAGTTACAGCTACTGATGCGGCTGGTTCATTCATTACTTTTAAGTCCAACGGCGGTGTGATGACTACTGGCCCGCTGGCTCCGCTAAACGACGTTCCGACATACCGCGAGGTCTCGGCTTATTCCAAGGTTGCCGTGGACGCTTCCTTTAAGTTCGACGGCGTGCGCTACCTCTCGGCGGACAACGCTTTCAACAAGGCGCGGCGCGTGCCGTCAGGGACGAACCGCACGGACTTCTCGGCCAAGTCGCTTGAGATAGTCAGCGAGGGTATGTGGCTCGAGCTTAAATCCGTCGGGCAGACGGCCATAAAGGTCTTTCACCACGTTCAAAACGGCGAGATAAAGGCCCTTGAGGAGATACGCGACGGAATAATTCCGGACCTCAAGGGGCAGCTCAACGAGATAGCCTACTCCCTTGTCAAGAACTTCAACGCCTATCAATACTCCGGTTACGGCATAGGAGACAACATAAACATGACGGGCGTAGCGTTCTTCGACCCGCTCGGCTTCTCGTGGAAGGCGGCTCAGCTGCTTGATGTGACGGACGAGGTGCAAAACAGCGTCAGCCTCATAGGCGCGGCGACGGGTAAATTAGACGCGACCGGGCGCGCCACATCCGGCGTGAGCGCGGGGCAGGGGAATGGCTCGAACGCCTCCCGCATGGGAAGCCTGAAAACATCAAGGCTCCTGAGCGACGGAAGCGCGTCCTTCGGCGAGTTCTACGAGTCGTACATATCCAAGATAGGCAGCGAGGCCGGGCGCGCGTCGCTCATGTACAGGGCTCAGAAGAACCTCACCGACCAGATAGACAACCAGAGGCAGTCGGTCATGGGCGTCAATATAGACGAAGAAATGCTCGACATCCTGATGTTCAACAACGCGTTCAACGCTATGGCGCGCTATGTCACCACGATAGATGAAATGCTCGACAAGCTCATAAACGGCTTCGGGCTCGTCGGAAGGTAGAGGGGGCTTACTCGTATGGTTATGGCAAACCGCGTCACTACGATGGGGATGTTCTACGCCATGAGGGGCTCCTTGCAGAGCAATCTGCAAAACCTCTTGGATCTACAGACCCAGATGCTCACGCAGAAAAAATATTCCAGGTTATCGGACAACCCCACGGAGATAGCGCGGGCTTTGTCTATGGAGTCCGCCTTGGCCTCTAACGCCAACTATATCAGCTCTCAGGAAAGCGCCCTTGAGATGATGAGCTACACCGAAGGCTCGCTTGCCGTGGCCGTCGAGATACTGCACAAGATTCGCGACAAAGTAATCTACGCCGGAGACGGCGCGCTCGGCCCCACAGAGGTAGACGCCATTGCCAACGAAATAGAGGCTTTGAAGCAGAACCTCTTGGAAGTCCTGAACAAAAAAGTGGGCGACAAATATATCTTCGGCGGCACAAAGACCGACACGCCGCCGTTCGTCGTGGGCCCGGACGGGCAGATTAAATACACGGGGTCTGACGAGCGTATCAAATATGAGATGGAGTCCGGCGTATTGGGCGATGTCTCCTTCACCGGGCTTGACATCATGCCGAACAATAACCGTTCATATTTTATATGCTCGAGCTACGTTCCGCTCGACTGGGGCTGGGAGGGGCGCGAGGAAAAAGTTCAGATAGTGGTCGGCAACCGCACGATGTCGGTCTTTATCCCGGAGCAATGGATTGACGAAGCGGCGGCGGGTAGCACGCAGTTTGCGAACTACAACCGTTTCCGCGACCCCGGCGAGCTTTCCAAAATATCCCTTGACGATCTGGCGAAATTGGTCAACCGCTCTCTCGCCGAGCAGGGCGCGGATATGCTCGTAACGGCGACCGTGGAGAAAAACTACGACACCGGACAGCAGAGGTTAGTATTCAAGAGCAACACCGGCGAGATGGTGGGCGTGACGGGCTGGCCGACGACGGACTATCAGCCGATGCCTCAGTCGATAGCTGGGTTGGAGTTAGTGAAGGATCCGACGACTCCCGATTATTGGAACTCCAACGTCCTGACGGGCGAAAAGAACGTCGATCTCGGGGCGTTGAAAGCCGGAGATACGCTGATCCTGAAAGTCGGCGGAACAAGCGGAACAACCGGTACAGTTACCTTGGCGGGACCTGCGGCGGGGTCCGCGTATACTATGGCGACGCTGTTGACTGAATTGAACGCAAATGCCGTTTTGGCCGGTTTGGGCCTTACTGCCGAAGCGCGCGATAATAAACTTGCCCTTGTGTCTTCTAACGGAGACTCTATACAAATCGATGCCGCGTCCACCGCGCTCAAGCCGCTTTTCGGCACGATAACGCAGAGTCAGGCATCCGAGCAGCATGGTCTTATGGGAACCGTATCGATTCTTGGCTGGCGCGGCGATGGCCTCGGTAAAAGCATAGACATAAGTTTAGACGGAGGCACTACATCTACTTTGTTCAGCCTTGACAAATATAAAAGCATTTCCGAGCTTGTTCAGGACATCAACGCCAAGCTCGCGCCCGGCGTAACTCCGCCGCTGGCCTCTATCGTGTCGGGGCGTTTGGCCTTGCAGTCTAAGAACGGCGATCCCATAGTGGTTAAAGATAGCGCCGCGCCCGGCGCGGGCGGCGTGGCTCAGCTTTTCGGCGATTACGTTTCAGCAGGAGTAGGCAGCATTACAAGCACAAAAAGCTCTCTTGAAATTAAAGTGGGAGAAGCGAATCCGATAACGATTTACATCAATGAAGGCGACAAACTCGATACCATAGCCGACCGTATCAACGCGATAGAGGGTCTGTACTCCCGCACGTCGGTCAGCGGCGACCAGCTTGTGGTCACGGCGACGCGTATCGGCGACCTCGCGCCCGACCCCTTACACCCCGACGCCGCGACGGAAAAACTGCATTACCCGTCGTTCACGATAACGGCTAAGGGCATGGCTACAAGTCTGTTCGACTTAGGTTTTTTAGTGAACCCGGACACCGGGATAGAAACCGGCGAGATTCGCTCAAAAGAGGCGACGCGCCCGGTTGACCACAGCCACATGGACGTGTTCGACTATCTCGCTATGGAGACGGCGTTGAAGAGCCGCGAGTTTAAGTATGAAACCGGCGCTAAGGTTCTGACCGTAAGGCCCGGCGAACCTCTGCGCTGGCGTGTAATCAGCGGCTCTCACGAAGCTGATATAATTCTGAACCCCGGCGATTATACCTTGGAGCAATTGGGCGCGAAAATCAAAAACGCCACCGCCGGATGGCTCGAAGTCTCAGTGGACGTTGAATACAACAATAAATCGGACGATGAAGAAATCGGAATGGACACGAGCGCGAACTACGAAGCCGCGACCGCGCGCCTTGTGATTCGCGGCCTTCAGGCTCAGCCCGTCG
>BNVG01000058.1 GCA_025997935.1 Synergistales bacterium
CTCGGCGATAAGCGTCTGCATAGGGGTGACAGAAACCTCACCTATGAGCTGCTCCATGCGAAGGAGCGCCGCTGCCGCGTTATTGGCGTGTACTGTCGCCAATCCTCCGGGGTGTCCTGTGTTCCATGACTTTAATAAATCAAGGGCTTCTCCTCCTCTCACTTCTCCGATGATGATTCTGTCCGGTCTGTATCTCATGGCTGTTTTTAATAGCTTTTGCATTGTCACGACGTCAGAGGCCACAAAATTCTGTTTGTTGTCGGTAGCGCATTGAAGCTCAAGAGTATCCTCAATAACAAGGAGCCGATCCTGTGGAGCTATGGACAATAATTCACGTATGAGCGCGTTGACTAATGTAGTCTTTCCTGACGATGTGCCGCCCGCCACTAAGATGTTTTTAGCGTCTCGTATCGCCTCTCTCAGGTAATCGGCGGCTTTTGGCGAGATTCTGCGTTCCTCAACGTACTGTGAAAGAGGAAATATCGCGGAGGCGTGTTTACGAATACTCATCGAGGGACCGTCAGGTGTCGTAGGTGGTATAGCTCCTTCTATCCTTGAGCCGTCGAGCGGTAATCTTCCTTCAAGTACAGGATTAGATTCATTCAGTTCCATGCCGCTCATGGCCGCGATGGTGCCTAACGCCGCAATAAGGCTTTGGGAATCTATTGTTTTCTCCGTGTCATAGAGCCGCTTCGTCTTTTCCTCTATCCAGATATGCCCATCCGAGTTCACGCATATTTCAAGCACATCGGGGTTTTCAAGAGCTTCCACTATGTCAGAACCGAGTTCTCTTTTCAGTTTGTAATCTAAACGCTTTAGTTGTTCCGTCGTTTCAAAAGACATTTGTTGTAATCACCTCCCGCAATAAACACCTCCCTACTCCCGGAGCTATTTCCGAGTATTAGCGTTTTCCGCTTTCCGTTAGATTAAGCCGCTTATTGTCTTGGATTCATAGAATGGCAAGGATAATGGGACGCTAATTTTTACTGTCTTACGGATTGAGTCAACCTATTCATTAGCTGTTGTCGTCTTTTTGTTATCTCCGTATGTAGGCTTCAAAGCCACGTAAAAGACACTTGGAGTCATTATCTCTTTGCAAAAAATCAGATATTGCCAAAAGCGGCTCAATAAAACTACAACTCGGACAGATTGTCCGAGTTCAGAGTCGGACAATCTGTCCGAGTTGGATAAATAGTCTGTTTGATACGGTTCTGAATCGCAATCGAAAGTTAGTTCTGACAGTTAGTTATGAGGTAGAACAACCCGCCAGTTACGTCACTCCATAGAATTACGTATAAGCGCGTACCGGAATTGTCTTTTTATTCAGCCTAATAGCATAAGGTTTTCATCGTGAAAGGTAAGCGTAAACATCTTTTGACACTCAGAGGGGGATTAGAACTATGCAGTTCGACTTTGTCTTTCTACGTGAAACAAGGCTGAAGAATAAGATTGGGTGTTCAGCCTTTGCCGTTCTCCTTGGAATTTCTGTAGATTATCTTTACAGATTTGAAAGCGGACGAAGAAAACCTAATATTAAGATTGTCGGAAAGATGGCGCATCTTTTTGGCGTCTCCATAGAAGCGTTTTATATCGGTGGTGTAGAATCCAAGAAAGTAATCATAGTGCCGGACGCTACGATGAATCTGTTGGCGGTGACGAATAGCCTCAATAGGGAAAGATATATGAGAAAAATGAACGATGAAAGAATCTTCGAGTTGGAGAAGCTGACCGAACACTTACTTTGTGTGAACGCGCTTTACGTTCAATTTAGCGATATACTTCGTTTGGGGTTGCCGAAGCCCGTAATGGCCAAAAAGATAGCGGCTCTCGCAAGGACGACGGCAAGAGCCGGTGATATTTGCTTCAACGAGATTCAGGTGATATTATGCCTGACGCAAGCTACCCTGACACACTACCTTGAAACCGAAGTAGTCAGTTATTCGTGTAGGATGTCTAAAGAAAAAACGGTAATGGCTTCTAATCCAGGCGAGGCCGGGATGCGCCTTTTATGTTTCGATTGCGAAGCCCGCGCCAAGGAGATTTGCGGAGGTTACGGAGAGAACAATCAACCGGAAAGTATTTTTACGCTCATCGCCATGCTTGAAGCCAACGGTATCTGCAACAGGGAAGATCAGTCCAAAGAACTTAGTAAATCATGCAATACAGAGATGTCCGCGCACCAAATATCCGATTTACTTTCGAGAAAAAAGCACGGAAAACCGATACCGGAATATACCGAGAACATGGACATACGCGGGCGCGCATAGCGGTTTGACCTAAACACGGCGATTGAGCCAGCTATTGCCTCTTTCGCCAATTCGTATAAAAGTATTCCTTCAAATCATGAATATAAAGAGCGCCAAGATAACCAGACCTTGCAACGCTAAAATTCCCTTGTAGTACAATGACCTTTTAACCTGTTTCCAATGGTCGAAAGCCCACATATAGCTGTAGAGCGAACAGCAAACGAACGCTATCCAACCAGATTGAAGCGTAAGTAAAATTCCAAGCGGCCCCGTACCGTCGCCGAAATTCAGGACTTTGGCAGAGCCAAGCCAATAAGCCAACGTCGCTATAATACTGATAAAGCAAACAACCAAGACCTGTCCGCGTAGTTGGTGATACTCATCCCTTGCCTCAAGAACTTCCTTTGCGCCGTCCACTATGTAGTCCCCCATATCGCGCCCTATCTTTTGCGCTCCGTCGCCAAGGATTCTCTCGATTGATTCCTCAAGCGTACCGTCTATCTTCACGGACAGGGCGGCTATGTCGTTAAATTTTTTGTTCATGGTGTCCTCATGGAGCTTGAACACGAGCATGAGATACAGGAAACTCTGTACGTTAGTCATTCCCATAGCGTCAGAGATTTTATAAATATCAAGTTCTTCCTCCTCGCTCAATGGCCGTTTCAATACGGTCTCGGCCAGAGCGGACATCTTCTCGTCAAGGTTTGGCATTATTCATCACCATTGTCGTTTTCATGGGAATCTGCGTTTGAATTTACGCCAACGCCAACTTCAAATTCCCCAATGCTATCAAACATCGCGCACACCTGATTGCGCCAAGATAAAAAGCTCTGACCGGCAAACGCGCCGAGAATGTCAACTGTTTCGGGAATAGTTCGTCCTCCGGTATAGAACGCATCGGCGATTATGTCAGACAGCGCGGGGAAGTCCAGTATTCCCGATATGCGAGACCTCAAAAACTTAGACTCGTTGACGTACTTCGCGTAGAGAGTGAAATCGTCAGACTCTCCAAAATAGCAGTTGCGAACCGGATAGACAGAACCGAACGCAACATAGTTCAGGAAATCCTCAAGCAGGGCGACTGAATCTTTCTGGCGGTTGATTGGCCATAGCGTGATAAGGTTATATGGAACGGCTCCGCTCTCTAAAATGGCGGTGAAGTTACGTCCGTTCTTCTTTATCCCCATATTGCTCCGCGCCGCACTATTAATGACAAAGAGCGTGTCATGACTTTGTTCGATGAGGCTTGACATAAGAATCCAGCCCTTTTCATCGCTATCGAGTATGGCCGTTGTCATGGGGATTTTGCCCTTATACACTCGCCCCACGTCCGGGTTCGATTCGTCAGTTTCGATGAGATGTATTGTTTTTGTATCGCCATACTTGTCAATTAAATACTGAACTAACGTGAGTGAAATCATACTTTTGCCAACTCCACCCTTGCCGCCGCCTACGTAAAAAATTGTATCCTTCATAATCATTTCCCCTTTCGCCCTGTATCAGTCAAAGTCAAAACTTCCGTCCGAGTGCTTGACGATATTCCCAAGCCCTGTGTTCACCGTTGTACTCGTCAATTTCCGTATCAGCTCCTTGTCCGCCGCTTCGTCGTCTGCCGTCCCTGCTGTAGTCTTTTTGATGGACGTCTCCGCTTTCACAAACGGAACGGCGCTCTTTTTCACCGTATCGGAACCGCTCCTCTCAAATATTGGAACCTTGGCATTTTTAACGCCATTGCTCCGCTTGGCTCTCTCACGCCTAAACGCTTGTCCAAGGCATTGAATATCGGCGTTTTCAGGTAGTAGACCTGATGTCTCAAAAGATTTGCATATCCTGTCGTACCCAATGCCTTTTTCTCTGAGAGACGCGATTCTCTCAAACGCGGAAGATGCGACTCTCGCGTAACAACGTAAACCCGAAGAACTATACACATCGTCTTCTTCGAGCAATCTGTTTACCGCTTCTTCGATAGCTTCACTCCTTTTGTTTATGGCCATATATCCACTCGCCTCCCCGCATAGAAACATAACATCTGTTTTTGGCGGCGAAGACAAAGAGGGGTGAGACTGAATGGAACTCTTTCTGATATGCACGTGAAGTATTTTGAGTTTTGTTGAATTTTGTTGAATTTTGTTGAGTTTTATCGAATTTTGTTGAACTCTACATGAAGTAAATTGAGTTTTTATGAGTTATGTCGAGCCTTACTTGAATTTTCTTGAGTTATTTTAAGACTTCTTGAACTTTGTTGAACTTTAGCGAGACGGATAAAAAGCGAGGGTGTCTTTAAGGCAGGACAAGCAGGAGTTTGTCCGACAAAAGGCTTCGCCTTTTCCCGTTCAAACTCCCTGTTGCCTCTGCGAGGTTCCGTAATCGGCGTCCTTTGGACTTCTCTCACGAATAAACTAAGCGATTGATGAAGATCCTAAGCGACCAACACGACGCAAAAAGCGCGTCGGTTGTCTGCTTATCACTCGGCTGATGAAGCTACTAAGCGACTCACACGGCTCATTCTTCGCCGGTTCACTGCTTATCGCGGGGCTTACGCCTGACGGATAACAAGAAAATAAAAACGCGCATGACACAGAGGCATAAAAAAGACCCCGCCAAAGCAGAGCCGATTCACTGCTATAAAATTTGAAGAGTCAGATTCGGCTCCAACTATTCATGAACAGAGGGTCTCTATACGGTTAAGCCATTTATTGAAAAGCGCGCATTCCCGCCTAATAGCGTCTATTCCTATAGCGCTGGCAGCCAGTAATCCGTCGGTCGGTTTTACGTATTTGGGACATAATTGCTCTATCCGCTTGCTTGGCGCGGTCTCGTAATCGTTATTGATACTTTCCGGCGTGGAAAATTGCTCTCGGATAGAGGCAAACCTCACGGCGAGTTCCGGCTTGTGAATGCCCTGCGCCAACTTTTCAGGGTCGCTGAATAACAATCCCTCAAATTCATACATTTGAACGTATGGGATAAACCTCAGCATTGGTTCGCTCTCTAATCTCCCTTTAAGCCAATTGGTCAATGAATATTGAACACAGGCGGCTTTCTCGGCTACGCTTGATTTTTTAGCGGCTTCTTTTTTACCCGGAAAATCTTCGGGCAGCGCGTAAAAATCAAAAAATGTAGTGCAAAATGACGACGTATCCTTGAGAAGCCTTGCCCTTATGTCGGTAAAGAGCCGTTCAACTTTTATGTTGCCGCCCTTGTGACCGGGCTTGCCGACCAAGGAGGGAACGAGATGAATATCCTTGCTTACGAACTGTTCGGAGAGCAACTCTTCAATAAAGGTTTCCTCGGTCTGGCCCTCGCAGATAATATAAACGCGCCTCATCTCGACGGCCTCCCGCCTAAGACGTTCTTCTCCCAAAGCTCGCCGGTGGTGTAGTCCTCTAACCATATCTCAAAATCGCTTTGATTTTCACGCCGGAAAGTCGTGGCTCCGTTCACTCGTTCGACAACAACAAGGTCATCTATAGAAAACTCGTTTACCAAGTCCACGGACTGCGTGGAAACGATAACCTGCATCCTCGTAGACGCTGACCGCAAGAGAGCGCCCAACAGGGTTACAGCGTAAGGATGCAACCCAAGCTCAGGTTCGTCAATGATTATCGTAGACGGAGGATTCGGTTGAAGCAACGCGGTCACAAGACAGATGAAACGTACGGAACCGTCCGAAAGCTGGCTGGGCCATAAAACATAATCGCTTCCTGACTGCTTCCACATCAGGTTTATCTGACATTCCCCAGTATCAAGTTCCCTTGGTTGCAGGACAAAATCGTCAAAGAAAGGTATCGCGAGCCTGACGGTTTCGCAAATTTGCCCGTATGTATCGGGAGCTTCATCAGAGAGTCTGTAAAGGAAAGCGGCAAGATTTGAGGCGTCCGGTCTTAGGCGTTCATTGTCTTGCAAGGAGGCGTAGCGCTTTACCAACGCAGTCTCGCTCGTGTCGTGAAAATGAAAAATACTCCAACCGTTGATAGCGTCATAAAAAGGCCGTGCGATAACGCCGTCTTTTTTCTTCTTTAGACTTGTTTTAAGCAGCGATTCTTTGTGTCCGAGTCCAAATAAAACTTCATGTTTCAAACGAGTTTTTTTGCCGACCAATTCTTCCCTTACAAAAGAAAAACCTCCGTCAACGGTAGTTTCAAGATTGAATTTGTATGTTCCGGGAGCAAATTCCACTGCCGATTCGACAGAACTTGTCTCTTTTACCCCAAAGCTGACTATCCTGTCAGCGGAGCCGTTTTTCGCCGTCCAGTGCTGAAGACGCCCATTCACTAACTCTCCGAGCATACGGAAATACGAAATAAAATTACTCTTGCCGGAACCGTTGGAGCCTATAAGGATATTGAGGTTCCTCAAGGGAAAACTCTCAAGATTTACAATTGACTTGAAACCTTTTATTGTGAGTCGTTCAATGGGTTTTCCGTCCATTATTTTCTCCCTTGCGTACACGCCTAATTTAACAAGTCTTTTTACGCTTTTATAGTATCGTTTCGCTTTACTAAAAGTCAACCGCATTCGCTACTCAATTCCATTCTAATTTCATTCTTCTGCCTTCTTTAATCGCGCGTCAGACAAATGCCCTCCAAATTGTCAACAACCCTCAAAACGCCACATACAATCAAGCCTAAGAATACAACAAGGGAGGGGGAATCCGCATGCTCAAACCTATCTTAGAACGGCGAAGCGCGAAAATTACCACAAGATTCACCGATGCTGAGCGCGAGTTTCTCGCAATAGAAGCCGATATATGCGGATTGTCCCTGTCCTCACTCATCAGGCAACGCAGTCTCGGCAAGCGAGTCTCGGCAAAAGTTGACCTCCGTGTTCTTGCTGAGCTCCGTCGTCTCGGCGGCTTATTGAAACATATCCATAACGAGACAAAGGGCGCTTACAGCTCGTTCACCAGAGATTGCCTCAAAGAAATGGCCGCCTATATACGTTCCATGAACAGGCAAATCAACGAAAGCAGAAGTGAAAAGGAACAGCGCTCATGATAGGTAAAATCCCCAACAAACGGCGCGACGGCAAAAGCTCTTTTCAAGACCTCGTTTCCTATTGTACTGAAAAAGACCCGACAAAGATACTTCACGTCAGGTATCAGAACGTAATATCTAAGGAAACGGCGGCCATTGAAATGGAAGCCCTCGCCACGGACAACACCAGATGCAAAGACCCCGTGTTTCACGCTATCCTCGCGTGGCGCGAAATGGAAATACCGACAAATGAACAGGTTGATAAAGCCGTTCAGATAGCTTTGAAAGAATTAGACCTGCAAGGCTGCCAAGCTCTCTGGTCTCTTCAAAGCGATACGCAGAACAGGCACGTTCATATCGTAGTCAATAGAATAGACCCCGAAACCGGCAAGGCTATAATCCCGGCCAATGGCTGGACATACAAGGCACTTGAAAGAGCGGCGCGAAAGATAGAGCTTGCTCAGGGATGGGAAAGCGAACAGAGCGGATTTTACAGCGTCACCGATGACGGGAAAATCATAGAGAAGTCCAAAAGAGAAAAACCGGCCATTTCCACGTCAGCCAAGGACGGCGAAGCTCACACCGCAATAAAGAGCGCCGAGCGTATCGCTCAGGAGGTTGCCGCTCCAATACTCAATTCGGCAAAAAGCTGGGGAGAACTACATGAAAAACTTGCTGAACATGGAATCTCTTTTGAGGCTAAAGGCAGCGGAGCTGTCCTTCATATCGGAAAGGTCATTATCAAAGCGTCAAAGGCGTCGAGGGATACCAGTATGTCCAAACTCACCGCCAGACTCGGAGATTACATTTCAAGACCGGAGGGAACGGTAATTGCAGACCGAAAAACAGAACCCGTTGAAAGAGCATCGAAGGATAGCGTCAAGAGCGATTGGGAGCGTTTCGTAACCGAGAGGGAAACATACTTCCAAGACAAAAAAGAGGGGAAAACTTACCTTATCAAGCGTCACAAGGAAGAACGCTCTCGGTTGCAGACGCAGCAAAAAGCCGAGCGAAACGGCGCGCTTGCCGGTTCATGGAAAGGTCGGGGCGCAATCCTCAATCGGACGCGCAGCCTAATGGCGGCGAAACAACAAATCGAAAAACTCAATCTCGCGGACAGGCAAAAGAAAGAATTGGACGAGTTTAAGCGAAAGTATCCCCATTGTTTTGTCAACTTCAAAACATGGTTGGAACAGGAAAAAGACCAAAAGGCGTTTCTTTCTTTCAGGTATCCGGCTCAGAGGACTATTCACGGAAACGAAACATTGACGGATAAGGCTACAATAAACGCCGATCTTCGAGCCTTCACGCTCAAAATCGGCAACAAGGGCGGTGTGGCCTATTCAAGAACAAACGCAAAAGAAGCGGACTTTATAGACTATGGCAGAAAAATAATCCTTTCCGATAAATGCGATGAAGCGGCCATACTCGCCGCCTTACAGCTCGCCAACCAGAAATGGGGAGGCGCGATTATCAACGGCACAGACGAATACAAACGTAAGTGCGTTGAAATCGCCGCCAAACATAGGCTTAAAATCTCAAACCCCGAGCTTGCGATAAAAGCAAGCAAGACAAGTCAAGAAAAAGACGAAAAGAAACGCATTTTCAGTCAGTACGACGACGCCGTTGGAGCTGAAAGATTCCGTATCACCGTTACGGAGTTTACCGAAAACGGAACGCGGGCATTCATACACGACAAACAAAACGGCGGCTATGAGGGCAAAACAAGAGATGAAATATTGGAGGCTATTCCTAAATTCTCTATATACACCCACTACAAAAAGAACATCATCGTCACGCCTATGAGCCGCGACAAACATCATATACTCATTGACGACCTTACATCTGAGAAACTGAAACAATTCAAAGACGACGGATATTCCCCAGCCTGTGTAATAGAGTCCAGTCCTGAGAATTATCAGGTTATCATCACTGTTCCGAGCATAGAGGGAGACTCACAGAAAGACCACGAGGCAGCGAACAGAATCACTAAAGAGCTAAACCTGAAATACAGAGACCCGAAACTCTCAGGCTTAATACACGGACATAGACTGCCGCCGTTCGGGAATTACAAGCCAAAACACAAACGTGATGACGGGACATATCCCGATACGGTCTTAATCGAGGCAAACGAAGGTATATGCGAAAAAGCTAAACAGGAGCTTGAGACCGTACACCACAACACTAAAGCTACCGAGCAACGAATGGAAACCGAGAAACAGGCACGTCAGGATACAAGGACAGGAATAATGGCAGGGACTGAGAATCGGAAGCAGTATATGCGAAGTCATAATACCGGCGCAAACGACCCAAACGGCGCGTATTGGACGCACTACCGAGACATTGCGACGAAGTTTATAGGAGCAATGGACTACTCACGCATCGACGCCATGATAGGTGTCCGAATGAGAGCCACAGACTACACACAGGACGCCGTGGAGAGCGCCATAGAAGAAAACGCTCCGGCCATGCGCAGGGAAACAATGAACGAAGCTGACTTTTCAGCTAAGTATCACAACAGAGATTGGCGAAGGTATGCCATAGAGACAACGGAGAAATACGTCTTCGGAGCCAGAGGCGCGGTTCAGTTTGAAAAAGCATTGGATTACAGACCGCTCTATATGCGTCTTGAAGGACGTAATGCGTCCAAGGAACAAGGGGTCGAATATGAGCGTGTTCGGCAGGAAAAACAGAGCAGAGGAAGGTGATTATTCTGTGGAACTTTTTAATAAAAACACGGCCAAGACAGCGGAGGATAACTTAGAGATTAAAGAGGCGCGCAGAGTCGCGCGAGAAGCGGAGGACAAAGCTATCTTTGCAGGACGCTCCGAGAGCGAGAGCAGGGTTTTTGGACAGTTCGTTTCTGTCATCGGTTTGCAGTTGAGCCGAGCTACGGATAAACCTACCCGCGAGGTGATGAGCTTCGACTTGACACGGAAGAAATACGCGGAGTGGATGAACCGGCACGAGAATACGGAGCGGGAGCGGACGTTTGAGCAGAGAGTTTTACAGTCTATATCTTCCGCTGACACTTCTATCCGTCAAGTTGCGGCGGCTCTCAAGAAAATCACATGGAAATCAGGCACTGTAAACCTCGACATTGGAGGCGGCAGATTCGATGAGGGTACTGACTACCTTTCTGAACGCAATGTAGAGAATTTAGTATTCGACCCGTTCAACAGAGATGAAGCGCACAACAGGGTTGTATTTGAACGACTCCGCAAGGGCGGCATAGACAGCGTTACGGCTACGAATGTACTCAACGTAATAAGAGAAGACGCGATACGAACCGAAGTCATACATCAAGCCGCCAGAGCTGTGAAATCAGACGGGGTAGCTTATTTTCAGGTCTATGAGGGTGATGGTACAGACGGCAAACAAACATCCAAGGGTTGGCAAAACAACGCCAAGACAAACGCGTACATGAAGGAAGTACAACAATATTTCGGCGATGTCAGCAAAACAGGAAACGTTATAGAAGCCCGAAGCCCTATCGCCGGGAAAACTCCTGCGGTATGGGCCTTTAATGGCATAGAGGAGTATTTTCAGCGCGAGATAGACGACAGGCAAGCAGCACCCAACGCCAACACGCTGTTAATGAATGATATGTCGTCGATAATCACGCTGTTTGAGACGGCGAACGTATCAAGTCCTTATCACGAATTGATGCACCACACCCTGAACGTCTTTGACAGCCTCTATGACACCGATGGCGTGAACGAACAGTTCAAACAGGACTTCATGACCATTCTCAAGGAGTTCGGCGTCACGAGAGAACAGTTCAGGACAGACGCTACGGCACGGCGCAAGGTGCACGAGGGTTTCGCCCTTGGCTTCGAGGTCTATCTCGGCACTGGACAAGCGCCGTCTGAGGAACTGAAAGCGGCGTTCGTTCATGTGCGTCGGTGGATGCTCAACCTCTACGGGGACATCAAGAAAACTCTCGGCATCGAACTCTCGGACGGTATGAAAGACATGTACGACCGCCTGTTGAGTACGCCGGAGGAAATCAGCGCAAAGACAAGGGAGAGAATAATCACTGGACGATTGAATGAAGAACGTATACAGATGCGCAAAGAGAGCGAACGATTCGGCAGGAAAAGCAACAGAACACACACAACAAAGGAAGGTGATTATTCTATGGAACTCTTCGATAAAGACGCGATAATCAGCGCGAAAGTACAGAAAACAGCGGACTTGTTTTCAAGTCATCTATCTGAGGTAACGAAAGACGCAGAAAATTGGACATCGTTTCTTGGTTCAGCGTCAAAGATGTATAAATACTCGTTTGTAGACCAGTTACTTATTCATTCACAACACCCAAACGCCGTAGCCTGCGCGGACATTCCGCTATGGAACAAGCGTATGCAGAGGTGGGTGAAAAAGGGGACAAAAGGCATTGCTCTAATCAACAGGACAAATCCTATAAGGCCATCTTTGAAATACGTCTTCGACATACAGGACACGTACAAGTCTAAACAGGGCGCTCCTGACCCTTATATTTGGAAAATGGAATCCGAACACCAGGGACATGTAAGGAAGATGCTGGCAACGGATTATGGAATTGATGACCCTGATATGAGAACTCAACTCCTGAGCATTGTCAAAAAGATGACAGCGGACTATACCGGCTACACCGGCTATAACGGCAATATCGACGGATTCAAAGACCTTGTTGCAAACAGCGCGGTCTACTGTATAATGTCTCGTTGCGGCCTTGAAACAGAACATTCCATAGAATACTCTGGGGAAGACAAAGAAGAACTTTCTGACATTTCCAAAGAAGCATTTTCATTTTCCGACATTTCCAAATACGATACCGACGACAAAATCTTAGAGCTTGGCATAGCGACAGTAGAGCTGTCGGAG
>BNVG01000059.1 GCA_025997935.1 Synergistales bacterium
CCCATCTTAGAGTCGAAAAAAAAATGGATAGAAAAAGCCCTCTCCCGCGTGTCGGAGAGGGCTGAAATTGAAAGGGAAACAAAGGGCTTGCCAAACGCCATAGAGCTTCGCGCGCTCGGTGAAACCTGGCGCGTCGCTCGCGCGCTCGGCTACGCGGATGACGCTACGCGTAAAATCATTTTCGTGCCGGACAGCGGCGAGGGCGAGGCCATAGAAGCTCTGAGGCGTTGGCTTCACGAGAAAGCGCGGCGCTGTTTGCCCGAGCTTCTGTTGCGCGAGGCGAAAAAGCAAGGCTTATCATGCTCGCGAATAGCCGTAAAAGGACAAAAAAATATCTGGGGAAGCTGTTCGTCGCGCGGCAATATAAATTTGAACAGGAAACTATTGTTTTTGCCGCAAAACCTAACGCGTCACGTCCTGCTTCACGAGATGTGTCACCTGAAAGAAATGAACCACTCAGCCGCGTTTTATAAAGAACTCGCCCGCGTAGACCCCAACTTCAAAGAAAACGCTAAAGAGCTCAAGACCGCCTGGAAATACGTCCCCGGGTGGGTTACGGAATAGTCACAAGCTCGTATTCTCCGCTACCAAGCCCTATTTTTTCGGCGTGGGATATTTGAAAACGCCAGTCGGTCTTTGGGTGTATGTCTGTGAAGTGGTCGCCGTGCGTATGTTCGCGCTCTGAGAGGATACTTGTCGAGACGGCGGGGGCGGCGTTTACGGCGTCGATACAGGCCTTGTCGATGGCTACCGGGTCGAGTGACGCGAATATCCCTATGTCGGGCACAACGGCGGCGTCGCTCTCGCCGTGGCAGTCACAGTAAGGCGACACCTGGTTCACCACGCTGATGTGAAAGTGCGCTCTTCCATCGACTACGGCCTTGCAGTATTCGACCATGCGGTTGTTGAGGTCTTCGCTACCGCTGAAGTCGCCAGGCTCAATGGCGTGGGCGTTGCATACGCCTATACAGCGTCCGCAGCCGACGCATTTGTTATGGTCTATGACGGCCTTGCCCGTGCCAAAAGAAAACGCCTTTTGGGCGCAAAACTGTTCGCAGAAGCGGCAGTTCACGCAGGTCTCGGAGTCCACTTGAGGTTTTCCGGCGCAGTGCATCCTCATCTTTCCGGCGCGGCTCCCCGAGCCCATGCCGAGGTTCTTTATAGCGCCGCCGAAGCCCGTAAGCTCGTGTCCCTTGAAGTGGTTGAGGGATATAACGATGTCCGCGTCCATCACGGCGCGTCCTATGAGGGCCGTCTTGCAGTACGTGCCGCCCGCTATCGGCACTTCCACTTCGTCCGTGCCCTTGATTCCGTCGGCTATGATGTTTTGGCAGCCCGTTGAAAGCTCGGAGTAGCCGTTCAGGGCGGCGCTATGCAGGTGGTCGAGCGCGTTGCCCCGCCCGCCGACGTAGAGCGTGTTGGAGTCCGTGAGGAACGGCTTGCCGCCTAATGCCTTGATTCTGTCCGCCACGACGCGCGCAAAGTTCGGGCGCAAAAACGCCAAGTTACCCGGTTCGCCGAAGTGAATCTTTATGGCTACGTATTTGTCCTTGAAGTCTATCTTGTCAATCCCGGCGGCAAGAATCAGCTTGTCCAACTTGACGAGCAAGCTCGTCCCGACTTTACACCGCATGTCCGTGAAGTAAACCTTTGAAGCAGTCATTACCGTAACCCTCCCGTTATGAAAAATCCGTACAACGCATAGCTTTAGAGCTTGTCTTCATACCTTACCACGTTATTCTACTACGCGTGTCAAGCGAGCGCGCGCAAATTTAACCCACCGTGCGAAGCGCCTGGTCGCCGGGAAACGTCAGGCATTCTGCGCCGTTTTCCGTGATGATATAGTCGTCCTCTACGCGCAGGCCTCCCCAGCCCTCTATATAAATCCCCGGCTCTATCGTCACGACGTCGCCGGCTTGCAGTATGTCCTGCGTCAAAAACGACAGGCGCGGAGATTCGTGAACCTCGAGACCAAGGCCGTGCCCAAGCCCGTGAATGAAGTTTTTGCCGTACCCGGCGTCCGTTATGACTTTTCTGGCCGCGGCGTCCACGTCCTTGCCGGACACGCCGGGCCTTAGCGCGGCGGCGGCGGCGGCGTGAGCCTCGCGCAGTATCTTGTCTATCTCCAAGGCTTTGTCGTCAGCGGCGCGCAAGGCGAAGTTCCTCGTGACGTCGCACATATAACCCTCCACCGTCACGCCGAAGTCCACCGTCACGATGTCGCCGGGCTCAAAGGCCTTTTGCGTCGGTCGGGCGTGACACATGGCGCTCCGTTTTCCCGAGGCCACGATAAAGCCGTCGTGCGTCCAGCCCTTCTCGCCGCCCCCTTTCTTTATCTCGCTCAAGAGGCGGCTCTCGAACTCCGACTCCGTCATGCCGACCTTGACTTCTTCCAAAACGGTATCGTAGGCTTTGCGGGCTATGACGCCAGCGCGGCGTATCGCGTCGGCTTCCGTCGCGTCTTTTGTCCTCCTAAGAGACGGGATGAGGCTTGACGCGTCCTTCCATTCGGGCGTTTGGCGCGGAACGCGCGCGCGTTTTTCCTTTTCCTCCACGCCCCTGAACATACTCAAGGCCACGCCGTGATAAAGTTTTTGCGACTCAAAGCCCACGGAGGCGTAGCCTGCCTCCGCCACAAAGTCCGCTATCGGGAAACCCACCTGAATATGGGGCGTGAAAGGGGACTGCTCCGAGACCTGAGTTTGGTAGCGTCCGTCCGTAAAGAGCAACGTGCGCCGCGCGTCTATCAAAAGCGCCGCGCTACTCCCGTCGAAGCCTGATATATAACGACAGCTCTCGGAGTTGAGCCGCTCTAAGACGAACAGCATAAAAGCGTCCATACCGTTTTCGCTCATAAGCGCGCGCAGTTTTGCGACACGCGCGCTTATCACATCAAAGTTCATTTAAGACTCTCCTCCGCCCTACGAAATCTCTTTTTTCAGAATCTCGAGAAGTTGTTCCGATACCTCATTGACCAACACGGCGTCCTTGGCCTCGACAAGCACGCGCAACAGCGGCTCGGTGCCGGATGTGCGGATAAAGACGCGCCCCGTGCCGGACACTCTCGCCTGAACGTCCGCCGTGACGGAGTTTATTCTGTCTAAATCTACCGGACTGTCGCTTGTCAGGGCGATGTTGCTCAGACGCTGAGGGTAGCGTCCGAAGCGGTCTATCAGCGTGTCTATATCCTCCTCGAGGTCGCGGCAGGCCGAGAGGAGCATGAGAGCTGTACAGAGACCGTCGCCCGTGCGGGTGTAGGAGTCCGCTATAATGTGTCCCGATTGTTCTCCGCCGAGCCTTGCGCCGTACCGTCTCATGGCCTCCAAGACGTAGCGGTCGCCCACAGGGCAACGGAAAAGCCTTATCCCCTCGCGCGCAAAATGCTCCTCGAGCGCCATGTTGCTCATCACCGTGACGACCGCGCCGGTGCCGAGGTCGCCCTTGGCGGCCAACCAGCGGCTCAGAAGCCATATCGCTATATCTCCGTCGATGACCCGCCCCCTCGAATCGGTCATAAGCGCCCTGTCCGCGTCCCCGTCGTAGGCGAAGCCCACGCGTGAGCCGGACTCCACTACGTGGCGGGCCAGATAGTCTATGTTCATCACGCCCGTGCCCTCGTTTATGTTGAGTCCGTCCGGCTCCACGCCTATAAGAGACCATTCCGCGCCAAGACGCTCTATCAGCATGGGCATGACCGCCACGGCCGCGCCATTGGCGCAGTCAAAGAGAACCGACGAAGGAAAGTGCTTTTTGCGGCCAAGACGCCCGGCAAGATATTCGGCGTAGCGGAGCGTTATATCGGGCAGAGCGCGGGACACGCCCACGGACGCGCCCGTCGGACGCCAGTCGTCCGTGAGGTTGTCGCCGAGGTAGCTTTCTATGCTTATCTCGGCGTCGTCCGAGAGCTTCGCGCCCTCGCGATCCAAGAATTTTATGCCGTTATACTCAGCGCCGTTGTGCGACGCGCTTATGACCGCGCCGCCGTCGGCGAACGTGTGGCGCACCGCGAAGCTGACGCCCGGCGTCGGGATGACGCCGGACAGCAACACCTCAGCCCCGGCGCTTGTCATACCGGCGGACAGCGCCCCCTCCAACATGCTTCCGCTTCGTCTCGTGTCCCTCCCCATGACGATTCGCGGGCGCGGAACGCCGCGCTCAGTCAGAAAAAGCACAAAAGACCGCCCAAGGCGCAAGGCCATTTCCGGGGTCATGTCCCCTTTGTTGGCTATGTCACGAACGCCGTCCGTGCCGAAAAGAACCCGTTTGTCATTTTTGCTTATGGCGTCCAAGTCCGATTACCTCGTTTTCCGAAATTTGCTATTTTTCAACGTCCGACACGGTGACGGACGACGGCTCTATGTTCACGACGCGGAACCGGTCGTCGGAAACGGTAGCGCGCACTGGCAAAAGCGTCTTGCGAAGGAAAATATTCGACATATCCACAAAAACGTTCAACCCGAGCGAGGCTGGGTCTTGCGCGCCTTGCGCGATAATCGACGGAGCGGCCTCGATGGTTACGTCGACCAAGTTCGGCTCCATCTGCCATTCTCTGTTCTGCCTAATGTTTTTGGGGTCTAAGTTCGCGAGCGTCACGGGGGCGTCGGCTATCATCCTCTGAGCCGATATAGGCTCGAGGCGAATTATAAGACGAACGGACTTCGTATCCACCGTCGTTACGCCGCCGTCCGGCGCGCGCAGAGGCACGACCATAGTCTGATCGGTTTTCAGCCCCGATATATCGACCGTCTCCGTCTCGACGGTCGAGACTTTGGCCAAGGCTTTTGTTTCTCCCTGCACCATCACCTCCGACGGTTCCATCGTGACGGAACGCAGGGCGTAGTCGTCGTCAGGTTTGCCGCTCAGGCGGGCGTCCACCTCCACCTTTTTTCTGGGCTGCCCTGTAACAAGAGTCGCGTTGACGTTGACCGACCGCGGCTCGGGCAGGATCGTCTCAGCGTCCTCAAAGGGTTTGGATTGAGAGAACCTTACGGGTAAAGACAGTTCCTTGCCAGCTTCGAGGTCTTCGAGCATCGGCGATACAGTTATAGTGCCTATTTTAGCCAAATCCCGCTCCGTACCCCTGAAACTTACCTCCGGCGGGTCTATTTTTACCGACTCCAAGTATTTGCCGGGCGGGATGTCCTGCGGCAGACTCACTTCGACCTTAAACACGCGCCCTACGAGCTGAATCAGGTCTACGTCTATCTGCGACGGCTTGACGTCCACGACCGTTATGTTGGGCGGGGCCGTGACATGCACCATCGGGCGGTATTTCCCCGCGCTCATATTGCTGAAGTCAAGCTCGCATATTATATCGTCGCGCTTGAGGAGGTTCATTGCGGACTCTGTGCCCTCAAGCACGACCGTAACCACGCGGTCGGAGTTCCTCCAGGACAGCTGAGGGGCCAGCTTGATATAAGAGACGGGAAGCGTGAGCTCGTCTCTTTTGAGGTTTACGGAGTTGTCGGTCTCCGTGACGTAAAGCCACATAGACACGGAAATGATAAGAGAGAGAATCCACAGCGCCAAAGGCTTTGCTAAAATGTCGTCGAGATTTTTAGATATTTTCATAGTTTTTCACCGTTATTCCCATAACGCCGAGCGAAAGAATTTTATCGCCTTATCCGCGAGGGAACCGCTCTTGTCTTCTTTCGTTTTCATGAAATACGTCATAAGGAGCTTCTCTATCTGGGGATCTTTGAGGTTTTTCGAGAGATAGCCTTTATACGCGAGCGCCACCTCTCCGCGCTCCTCCGAGACAACCAGCACCATCGCGTCCGACACCTCCGTTATGCCGAGCGCCGCTCTGTGCCGCGTTCCGCACCAGCGGGGTATGTCCTGGTTGTCGGCCAAGGGCAGGTAGCAACTCCCCGCGATGAGATGGTTTCTGTCCATTATGACCGCGCCGTCGTGCAGGGGGTTGTTCTTCCAGAAAATGGAGATTAAAAGCTCCTGAGATATGCGGGCGTTCAGCATTACGGCGGTTCTCCAGTATTCTTTGAGCCCCGTGTCATACTGCAAAACCAAAAGCGCGCCTATTCTGTTGGCCTTCATATAACCGAGAGCCGCCACAATTTCGCGGCTCAGGGCTAAGGCGTTTTCCTCTCCTATGTTCCCTCCCCACATGTTGCCTGACCCTATTTCTTCCAGCAGTTTACGTAGCTCCGGCTGAAAGACTATGGGGAGCGCGAAAACTATCGCCCAAAGTATATGCTGTAAGAACCACGAGAGCAGATTAAACTCGAAGCCGCGCGCGAAAAACCACGCAATCCCCATGACCATAAGCCCCTTGACGAGCTGAATGGCGCGGGTACCCATAAGGAGCGACAGCCCTTTGTAGACTAAGCCTGAGACTATGAGTATGTCTATGCAACTTTTGACGTTGCGCCACATTACGGTTTCGCCCTGTCTTAAACGACTAACTTGACGCGCCCGTCGTAGACAAGGCCGCGCATACCGTCGAGCGTCACCTCCATGCCGTTAGTGAGCGTGGACAGGGCGTCCGCCGCGCCTACGATACATGGAACCTCGCTCTCCATCGCTATTATGCCTCCGTCGGAGCTCAGCGCGTCGCTCTCCAATATAATCGCGCCGACTTTGGCCAAAATACCGGCGCGTTCAGGCGGCAGAGACTGCGCTACTAACACGCAGCCGTCGGTTATCCCGCTCGCGTCCCGCTCAAAATCCCGCACGACGCAGACCTTGCCCGTGACGCTCTTCTTGACAAGCGATATGCCGGATAGCAATATCTCGCCCGTGGTCAGCACTTCTACGAGGTTTGTCGTGCCGGGAAGGCCGAGCGGCACGCCCGCCGTTATGACGGCCAGCTCACCCGCCGCGATGAACCCGTCGCGCACGCATGTCGATATAGCCTCCCTCGCCGCGACGTTTATATCGGATATTTCATGCACTTTTACGGGGTGGACGCCCCACCAGAGGGCGAGCTCGCGCCATGTCGATATAGATGGCGTGACGCCGAGTATAGGACAGGTGGGGCGGTGTTTGCTGATCATGCGCGCCGTCGTGCCGCTTTTTGTCAGGGAGATAATGGCGGCGGCGAGAGCGTCGCGCGCTATGAGCACGGCGGCGTCACTTACGGCGTCGGGTACGCCCGCCACGCGAAGCGTCCGCGTTCGCGCTATGCCCCAGCGATCAAGCACGCTCTCGGCCCTGTCAACTATTCTCCTCATCGTAGTGACGGCCTCGACAGGGTAAGCGCCGCCCGCCGTTTCGCCCGAAAGCATGACGGCGTCCGTGCCGTCGAGCACGGCGTTGGCCACGTCGCTGGCCTCGGCCCTCGTCGGGCGCGGGTTGCGTATCATGGAGTCCAGCATCTGCGTGGCCACTATGACTACCTTGCCCTTCATGCGGCAAAGCTCGATTATGCGTTTTTGCGCCAAGGGAACGTCCTCCGTGGCTATCTCGACGCCTAAGTCGCCGCGCGCCACCATCACGCCGTCCACAACCTCGACTATTTCCTCTATGTTGGCCACGGCCTCGCGGGTCTCTATCTTGGCTATTACCTTCAGCCCTCCGCCGAGGCTTTTAAGGAGTTTACGAACTCCCAGAATGTCTTCTTTGGTCTTGACGAACGAAACGGCTAAGTATTCCATGCCATGTCTGACGCCCCAGGCTATGTCCTCTTTGTCGCGGTCTGAGAGCGCGGGGAGCGACAGCGGCGCGCCCGGGATATTTACGCCCTTGGTGTTTTTCAGGACGCCGCCCACCACTATCTTGCACAGCACGTCGTTGCCGGATACGCTCAGCACGTCTAAGTGAAGTACGCCGTCGTCTATGAAGATAGTCTGCCCTACCCTTATCTCCTGAGAGAGGAGCGGATAGTTTACGTGAACCCTCTGCGCCGTGCCGAGGCAGGGGTCGCTTGTCAGCGTTATCTCGCCGCCGATAGCGAGGTCGATAGCGCCGTTTTCAACTTCGCCCGTGCGAATCTCGGGGCCTTTAGTGTCTAAGAGCGCCGCTATCGGCAAGCCCAAGTCGCGCTCAACTTGCCGGACGAGAGACAGCGTTTTTTCGTGGCTTTCGTAGCTTCCGTGGCTGAAATTGAGACGGGCGACGTTCATGCCGGCTCTCGCCATCGCTGTGAGGGTCTCATAATTCCAACTGGCCGGGCCTATGGTACAGACTATTTTTACGAACATATATGGTTCACTCCTTCATTTTTCCCTACGCCACTTCACAGACCGCCGGCGGTAGCACTTCGTGGATACGCGCCCGTACGGCGTCCGCGTCGCTCACTTTGAAGCCCTTCAGCGAGAGGACGCATGCGCTGTGTTCCTCCGCGGCGTCAAGCTCAAGCAATACGGGCGCTCGGCCCGGGCAGTCCCTGAGAGCCGCCGCGAAGCGCTTGAAGTCCACTTGTTTGGTGAGCAGGTCGACGTTGAGCCGCACCCTTATCATGCCGGGTTCTTTTTTGTCAAGCTCGTCAAGAGGCGTCAGCTTGTCCAAAATAAAACTTCCCCTGTCTCCCATGCGCCCCTCGGCTATGTAGGGAGAACCGGCCCTAATCTGTCCTTTCAAGGCTTCCCAGTTTTTGGGAAACGCCACCATCTCGAGGTTCGCGTCGCTGTCCTCGAACGTTAAAATGCCCATATTGTTTCCGGTCTTGGTGGTCTTGTTTGTTGAAGCGAGAATTATACCCCCTATGCGGGCCGGCGCGGCGCTTTTCCAAAAGGGAAGCTCCTCTATCGAGCAAGTCGCGTGGCGCGCTATACGCTCGCGGCATTCGTCGAAGGGGTGCCCCGATATATATATCCCGACGGCCTTTTTTTCGAACTCGAGACGCCCGAATATATCGTAGTCCTCTACGTCGGGTAGGCTCGGTTCCTCGACCACTGATTCTTCCCCGAAGAGAGAGTAGTGCCCATCGTCCTCGAGCTGTTTTTGCATGTTCGATATAAAATCGGGCAGGGCGGCTATCATCTGGGCTCGGTTAGGTGAAATCTCGTCGAAAGCCCCGGCCTTCGCCATGTTTTCCATAGCGGTTTTACTGACCCTCTTGAGGTCTACCCGCGAGACGAAATCCCAAAGAGACTTGAAGGATCCGCTCTCTCTCGCGTTTGTGATGGCCTCGACCGCGCTGCGCGCCACGTGCTCAACCGCGCCCAAGCCAAAACGAATGACGTCGCCCGAGGCCGTGAAGCTGTTGTTTGACGAATTTATATCGGGCGGCAGGACGGACACGCCGCTTCGCCTAACGTCGCGCACACAGCGCCCCAGAACTTCTTTTTTGGCCTTCATCTGACTTGATAGGTGAGCGGCCAGAAACTCGCTCTTGAAGTTCGCCTTAAGCCACGCCGTCTGATAGGATATGAGAGCGTAGGCCGCGCTGTGAGACTTGTTGAAGCCGTAACCGGCGAACTCCTCTATGAGGTCGAAGATGCGCTCCGAGGTTTTTTGATCTATGCCGTTTTTCGCCGCGCCCTCCACGAAATGAGCGCGCTCTTTTTGCATAACCTCAACCTTTTTCTTGCCCATAGCGCGCCGCAACAAGTCCGCCTGCCCCAAGCTGTAGCCCGCCAAAACCGACGCGCACTTCATTACTTGCTCCTGATACAAAATGACCCCGTGCGTCTCGCGCAGTACGTCCTCGAGCAGGGGGTGAGGATATTCGGGCTTCGCGCGTCCGTGCTTGCACTCGATATACTGCTTCACCATGCCACTGCCAAGAGGCCCCGGGCGGTACATGGCCAAGACGGCCACCAAATCCTCGAAGCGGTCTATTTTTAGGTCTAAAAGCAGTTTTCTCATGCCCGGCGACTCGAGCTGGAATACGCCGAGCGTGTCCGCCTCCTGAAGGAGCTTGTAGGTCGCGTCGTCGTCAAGGGTGAGGGAGTCTAAGTCGGGAACGTCTTTGCCGTTGTTTTTGATGTTGGATAACGCCTCTTCTATAATGGAAAGCGTGCTGAGGCCGAGGAAGTCCATTTTGACAAGCCCGAGTTTTTCTATTGGCTCCATAGTGTACTGCACGACGGTCTGAGCGACGCCCGAACCCTGTGGCATGTCGTCCGAACCCTTTATGCGCTGAATCGGGACGAGATCCGTAACGGGCACGGGCGTTATGACCACGCCGGCCGCGTGTTGCGAGGCGTGACGGGCAAGCCCCTCTATATTCTGCGCGAAGGCGAACACCCGTTTCATTTCCTCGTCGTTTTCCACGGCCTCTTTAAGCTCAGGCACGGTCGAAAGGGCCTCTTTTACGCTTACCGGGTGGGCCGGGTTGGACGGTATGAGCTTCGCCACCTTGTCCATTCTGGCGTACTCGACGCCCATAGCGCGCCCGACGTCCTTCACCGCCGCCCTGCTCTTCATCCGGCCGAACGTGATTATCTGCGAGACGTTATTGCTGCCATAGCGTTCGACTATGTATTTGAGCATGGCGTCGCGCCCCTTGTCCGAGACGTCCGTGTCTATATCGGGCATACTTATGCGCTCGGGGTTCAGGAAACGCTCGAACAGGAGGCCGTGAACCAAGGGGTCGAGGTCGGTTATCTTGAGGCTCCAGGCCACCAAAGAGCCAGCCGCCGAGCCGCGCCCCGGGCCTATTGGTATTCCCTTGCCCTTACACGCCTGAATTATGTCCGCAACTATAATGAAATATCCGGCGAAGCCCATGTTGTTTATGACGCCAAGCTCGTAGTCGAGGCGACTCGCGTACTCCTCGCCCGGCGTTTCGGTCGACAGGCGCATGGCCAACCCCTTACGGGCCTCGTTCTCCAAATGCCGTTCGAGCGTCACGTTTTCGCCGAGGTCTAAGTTCGGCAGGAGATATTTTCCGGTCGAAAGGGCAAGCTCCACGTTGCAACGTTTAGCTATCTCCGCCGTGTTGTCGAGGGCCTCGGGAAGTTCGGCGGCGAAGAAGCCGTTCATCTCCTCCGGGCTTCTGAGGTAGTAGTCGTTGGACGAAAAACCGAAGGCGTCGTCAGCCGCGTCGGCGTGTGTGTTGACCTTGAGCAGGATTTTGTGCCACTCGTAGTCTTCTTTATTCAGATAATGCGCGTCGTTTGTGGCTACGAGCGGGATGCCCGTGTCTTTGGAAATTCTGACAAGGGCCTTGTTGACCTTCGCCTGCTCGGGGAGCTCGTTGTACATTATCTCGAGAAAGAAATTGTCCTTCCCCATAATGTCGCGGTAGAGAGCGGCGAGGTTGCGCGCCTCTTCTTCCTTGCCGGCCAATATAAGCTGCGGTATCTCGCCAGCTATGCAGGCAGAGGAGGCTATGATTCCTTTTGAGTGCTTGGACAGAAGGTCGTGGTCTATGCGCGGCTTATAGTAAAACCCGTCGGTGTTGGCCGCCGATACGAGCTTTATCAGGTTTTTATGTCCCTCGTCGTTTTCGGCCAAGAGTATGAGGTGGTTGTTCTTGCCCTTCTCGCGCGAGCGGTGTCCGTTCGGATCCACGTATATCTCGCAGCCGATTATCGGCTTCACGCCGTTCGTTTTGCATTTTTCATAAAACTCTATGACGCCGTACATAACGCCGTGGTCTGTGATGGCGACCGCGTTGTTGTCGGGGTTTTCCGCCCCCCAGGACGCGACTTTCTTGGCTAAATCGGCGGTGCGAATGGCGCCGTCCAAGAGGCTGTATTCCGTGTGTACGTGCAGATGCACAAATGGTCGAAGGCTCATTGTTTTTCACTCCAGTTCTAATCTAATCCGTCAGTCTGAGCGGCTATGTCGTCGTCTTCTTCGCCCACCTCGACATCTCCCCTGCGCGATAACAGAACATCAGCGCCGAGCCAGCGGGCGGCCTCGCCTACTATGTCGTCAAAGCGGCTTTGCGAGCCTCCCGCGCCGTCCTGCGGAACGGGTTGTTCGGTCGGCGCGTCAAAATTGGCGGCGTCAAAGATAGCTTCTCCGCCAGCGGCAGGCGCGCGAGACCCCTTTTTGGAGGTTTTGCGCTTCGTTGGCGCGGCGGGCGCGGGTGTCTTTTGCGGTGGAAGCGCGCAGATTGCCCATAGGTTTTCATGTAACAAAACTATCTCCAACCCCTCGAAGATCTCAGCGAGGCGTTTTTTAAGATTTATTCTGT
>BNVG01000060.1 GCA_025997935.1 Synergistales bacterium
GCCCACGAGATAATACGGCGTAGCAACGCCTCTTACGCCGTCATCTTGCCGCTTATATCGATAGCTAAGGGCGGGGTGGAGACTCAGGACGACGAAGATTCTAAGGATTTAGAGAATTCCTTCAGGGATTTTTCGGTAGCGGTTCGGATTTTGTTGAATATGTCCCTGTCCTCTTCCTGAGCGAAGAACCCCCGGCTCTCCACAGCGACGGGCGCAAGTAGCGAACCGCCTCTGTCAACGGACGCGGCTATCACGATTATGCCGTCCTCCGCCAATTCACGCCGCTCCTTCATAACGCGCCCTTTCAGCTCGCCCACGGCGTTGCCGTCGATAAGAACCGCTCCGGCCTGTACGTGGTCGCGCCGGTGCGGCTTGGCGCCCTTCTGAAAGGTCAGCACTTCGCCGTTCGCGAGGACAAAGATGTTGCGCGACGGGATACCCACGTCCTGAGCAAGCTGCGAATGGCGGGTGAGGTGGCGATATTCTCCGTGGATGGGCACAAAATACTGCGGCCGCACGAGGTTGAGCATTATCTTGAGCTCCTCCGCCGAAGCGTGGCCCGAGACGTGCGTCTGCTTGCTGGCCTCGTAGACGACCTCGCACCCTATCGAGAACAGCCTGTTGATGGTGTTATTGACCAATTTTTCGTTGCCGGGAATGACAGAGGCGAGCAAAAACACCGCGTCATGCTCGCCGAGCGTTATCTGCCTGTGCTCGCCGAGGCTCATCATAACAAGCCCTGAAAACGGCTCCCCCTGGCTTCCAGTCGTCATTATGACGAGCTGGTTGTCCGGGATTCTGCCTATCTCCTCGGGCGGTACTATCATTCTGTCGTCAATTTGAAGATAGCCCAAACTTTTGGCAAGCTCCACATTGCGTACCATGCTGCGCCCTAAAAACGCTATCTTGCGGTTGAACCGCGCCGCGCCGTCCACGACCTGTTGAATGCGGTGTACGTTGCTGGCGAAGGACGAGATGACTATGCGTCTCGTGCGGTAGTTGCGATAAAGCCTCTCTAACGTGCCGCCTATCAGGCGCTCCGACGGAGTGAAACCATCGCGCTCGGCGTTTGTGGAGTCCGACAAGAGCAACAGCACGCCTTTGTCGCCCTCCTCAGCGAAAGCGCCGTAATCCGTGACGCGTCCGTCTATCGGCGTGGAGTCGAGTTTGAAGTCGCCCGTGTGGACGACTCTGCCAAGCGGCGTCTCGACGGACAAAGCCACGCCGTCGGGGATAGAGTGGCTTACGGCCATGAAGCGAACCTTGAACACGCCTATATCCAAAACGTCGCCGGCCTTGACCTCGTTCATTTTGAACTCAAGTAGAGGCGAGTCCTCGCGCAACTTGTACCCCACTAAGCCCAAAGTCAGCCTTGTGCCGTAAATAGGGACGTTCAGCCTCTGCAAAACAAACGGCAGACCGCCGGTATGGTCTTCGTGACCGTGGGTCAGGATTATCCCAAGCACCTTTTCGCGGTTTGCCTCCAAATACGTGATGTCCGGCACGATAAAATCTATACCGGGCAGCTCCTGGTCGGGGAACATCAGGCCGCAGTCGATGACTATGATGTCGTCATTGCACTCGAGCGCGTACATGTTCTTGCCTATCTCTCCGAGACCCCCGAGCGCGACTACTCTCAGAGAAGCGCCTTTCCCATTCGCCGCAGGTATACCTCTTCCGCGGCGCGTTCTTATTGCCATTTACAAAAATGCCTCCAAAATTTTATTTTTAAGTTTGCAATCTTAAATTTTCGCGTTTTTATTTTCGATTTTCTTAAATTTCCATTTTGTTTATATTCTTTCATTATATCTTACAAACGCGCCAAACTCTGAAAATTCAATGGCGTTTCTGTTATAATGCGTAACGGTGAGAAAATATTGTTTTTAGTTCTCTGATTTTTTGAATTTTTACAGGAGGGTTTTGTTTTGACAAAATATAAAGTAGCCGACATATCGAAAGCGCCTAACGGGGCCAACAAAATCGCGTGGGCCTGGCAGTACATGCCGTCTTTGCAGTTTCTCGAAAACAAATACAAAACCGCCCAGCCCTTCAAGGGCGCCACAATAGCGGCCTGTCTGCACCTTGAGGCCAAGACGGCTTGCCTTTTGCTTACTCTGACGCGCCTCGGCGCGACTGTGGCGGCCTGCGGGAGCAACCCGCTTTCGACACAGGACGACGTGTGCGCCGCCTTGGCCGAGGGCGGCGTAAATGTTTTCAGCCACCGCGGCATGTCAGGAGAAGAATATTTCGCCTACGTACGCGACGTTCTGGACTTCAAGCCAAACGTAATTATCGACGACGGCGCGGATGTCGTGGCCACCATTCATAAGGAACGCCCCGAAATTATCCCGAGCATCCTGGGCGCGTCGGAGGAGACGACGTCGGGCGTCAAGCGCCTGAAGGCCATGCAGAGCGACGGTGTCCTGAAGTTTCCGGTCATATCGGTAAACGACGCGCTCAGCAAATACCTTTTCGACAACCGCTACGGCACAGGGCAGTCCGTGTGGGATGGCGTCATGCGTACCACGAACATGGTCGTGGCTGGCAGAGTGGTGGTCGTGGCCGGATACGGCTGGTGCGGCAAGGGCGTGGCGAAACGCGCGTCGGGCTTGGGCGCCCGCGTCGTGGTGACGGAGCTTGACCCCCACAAAGCCTGCGAGGCCCTGATGGACGGTTTCGACGTCATGCCTATGGAGGAGGCCGCCAAAGTCGGCGATATCTTCCTGACCCTCACGGGAAACATCAACGTCATAGACGAGCGCCATTTCCCGTTGATGAAAAACGGCGTGATTATGGGCAACGCCGGACATTTCGACGTAGAAATAAATAAGCCCGACCTCGAGCGCCTGTCCGACCATGTCGAACATCTGCGCGACAACATCGAAACCTACGTTATGAAAGATGGACGGCGCTTGAATCTGCTTGGCGAGGGGCGTCTCGTCAACCTCGCCTGCGCCGACGGGCATCCTATCGAAATTATGGACCTGAGCTTCTCTTTGCAGCTCGAGGCCGCGCTTCACGTCTACACGCACAAAATGACGCCCGGCGTACACGCCGTGCCGCCTGAAACCGACCGCGCCGTCATGGAGTCCAAGCTCGCGGCGCTCGGTATCAGCCTTGACAAACCTACGCCCAAGCAGACGGAATACATGAAAAGCTGGGCGGATTAGATTATGGCGACGCTGTTCAAGGACGTTTTCATTCTGGACGGAGAACGTGAAGTCGCGCAAAAAGGAAATATCCTCGTCTCTAAGGGGCGGATACAGTCCATCTCAGAAGGCGACGTGGGCAGCGCGGATAAAATCGTGGAGGGCGGAGGACTTATGGCCGTGCTTCCGGGCTTCGTAAACGCCCACACCCACGCGGCTATGACGTTGCTTCGCGGTTTAGGCGAGGAGTCCCCCCTGATGGAGTGGCTTCAAAACAAGATTTGGCCCGTAGAGGCGAAACTGACGCCGGAGCATATCTACTGGGGCAGCCTATCGGCCATTTTGGAGATGCTATCCACGGGGACTACCTGTTTTGCCGATATGTATTTCGAGATGGACAGCGTGGCCAACGCCGCCCTCTTGGCCGGGATACGTTGCGCTCTGTGTCGGGGCATAACAAACGGCCCCGATATGAGCGACGGAACCAGAAAAATAGACGCGTCCCTTGCCGACAGCCTGAGGCTGTTTGAGAAATGGCACGGGCGCGAGGGGCTTTTGACGGTTCAGCTTGGGCCTCACGCCCCATATACCGTCCCTTTTGAGGATATGAAAAATATTGTACAAACAGCAAAAGAGCGCGGCATCGGGCTTCATTTCCATTTCTTGGAGACCGAGTGGGAACTGAGCTACATTCGCGACGAGCTCAAGATGACGCCTGAAAAGTATCTTCAGGACATAGGTATTCTGGACGTTTCGGGCGCCGTCTTCGCGCACGGCGTATGGATGAACCCCGAATGGGCCGACGACTTGGACTTTTCGCGTTCTACAATAGTACACAACCCGCGTAGCAACATGAAGTTGGGTAGCGGGACATTGCCGCTTGACTGTTGGCTTGACAAAAGCATAGGGCTTGCCCTCGGCACCGACGGCGCGTCAAGCAACAACCGCCTTGATATGTGGAGCGAAATGACGAGCGCGGCGTTGGTACACAAAGGCAAGACGCGTAACCCGACAAGCGCCCCCGCTATCGACATACTCCGCATGGCGACGTTTGAGGGCGCGCGCGCGTTTGGCTTCGCCAACAAGGGGCTTATACGCGAGGGCTGGATGGCCGACCTTATCTTAGTAGACTTAGACGCTCCGCACTATATAGGCGTAAACGAGGAAAACTTGGTCAATTACATAGTCTACGCCGGTTCGTCCGCCGACGTCAGAGGCACGATGGTAAACGGCAAATGGCTCTACCGCGATGGTTCGTACCTAACGCTTGACCGCGAGGAGATAATCAAAAACGCCCGCATAGCGCGCGAGGAAATAACGAGGTAGGGTCCGCGTTCATGGCTTTCGCGTCCATATCTATGGGGCAGTATGTCCCTATTCAGTCTTATGTGCATTCTCTTGACCCACGGGCGAAGTTGCTTTTGCTCGTGGTTCTTCTTGTAGCTGTCTTTCCGGCCAGCAGTTTGGTTTCGATTGCCGTTTGGGGTTTGGTTTTGTGCGGAATTGCGAGAGCGGCGCGTATAACGCTTGGCATGTTGCTGAGATCTTGCCGCCCTGTTTTGTTTTTGGCTTTTTTTACGTTTATCTTGAACGCCGCGTCCGTAATGTGGCGCGACGGCGATGCGGGCGACGCTTTTTTGGTCGGGCTTTTTGCGGCCTCCCGTCTTATTCTGCTTGTTTCATTTGCCGTTTTGCTGCCTCTCACCACCGCGCCCCTCGAAATGGCGGACGGGTTTGAGTCTCTCTTGTCCCCTTTCGCGCGCTTGGGATTCCCCGCGCACGAGTGCGCCATGATGATGGGTATAGCCTTGCGCTTCATCCCTCTCCTGACGGACGAGGCCGACAGGGTCGTCAAGGCTCAACTTTCCCGCGGCGCTAAGCTCGATCAGGGAAACTTCATACGCCGAATGGTCGCTTTCTTTCCGATTCTCATACCGCTCTTTGTGATAATATTCAGACGCGCTGACGAGTTGGCCTTGGCCATGGAAGCGCGGGGCTACAGAGGAGGCGTCGGGCGCACCAAGAGACGCCCGCTCTCATGGAAAAAACAAGATACGCGCGCGCTCATTTTTGTTATTTTGCCGATTGTCGCTATATCGGTTTTTCGAATAGCGTACTTTTAGCTTTTATTTAGAGTACAATATAAAAAATAATAATGTTCGCTTACGCGGCGCAGGTGGCTTATATCGGCACAAATTATTCGGGTTGGCAAAGACAGCCCGACGCCTTGTCCGTCCAGCAGGTTTTAGAGGAGGCCCTGCGGTGTTTGTCCTCCGCTCCTGTCGTAGTTACCGGGGCCGGGCGCACGGACGCCGGGGTTCACGCGGTGGGGCAGGTCGCGTCTTTTTGTATGGATAGAGACTGGGAGCCTCGGAAACTGCTTTTGGCGGTGAACGCTCACCTCCCGGACGACGTGAGCGTTATGAAGATTGGGCGTGTCTCGGACGAGTTTCATGCGCGCCGCTCCGCGTTGTGGCGGGAATATCGCTATTTTATATGGCACGGTCGAAGTTGTCCGCCTTTTTTACGCACGGTTTGTTGGTGGAGAAAATATCCGTGGGACGCATGCTTGGCTCGATGTGCGTGTCGCGCCTTAGAGGGGCGGCACGATTTCAGGGCTTTTTGTAAGACGGGAGAGTGCCCGGAGGACGGACACCGTGATATTAGCCGCGTTAGATATAAAACGATAGGGGATTTATCGATTATAGTCGTTCGCGCGCCGTCGTTTTTGATGAATATGGTGCGTATAATGGTGGGGAATATAGATAAGGTTGCGAGGCTTGAAGAGCCGTTGTCCTGGCTTGAAGGGCTTCTGAACGGGGCGGAGCGCGAGCGGTCTGGCATGACAGCGCCTGCCGACGGTTTGTTTTTTTGGCGCGTCGCCTACGAGGGGGAATTCGACGTATGTTTGGAACAGATATCGGGATTGACCTTGGCACGGCGACAATCCTCATATACGAAAAGAGACGCGGAGTCGTTCTGAGAGAGCCGTCCGTTGTGGCTGTCGATACGGACACAGGCGATATTTTGGCCGTCGGCAACGACGCCAAAAATATGGTTGGGCGTACTCCGGGCAGCATTATCTCGGTGCGCCCTCTGCGTGACGGCGTCATAGCTAACTACTCGATGACTGAGGCCATGCTTCAGCATTTTATGAGGCGCGTAACCAAGGGCTGGAATCGCTTTTTTAAGAACAGGGTTATGATATGCGTTCCGTCCGGCGCTACGGATGTCGAGCGCAGAGCCGTCTTGGAGGCCGCCATTGAGGTAGGAGCCAAGGAGGCGTACCTTATCGAAGAACCGATGGCCGCCGCCATAGGCGCTAATCTCAACGTTGAGGAGGCGCGCGGCAAGATGGTCGTCGATATAGGAGGCGGCACGACGGATATAGCCGTTATATCGCTCGGCGGGGTTGTTCAGTCTAAATCTCTGCGTATCGGCGGCGATAAATTCGATGAGGGCATAATGCGCTATCTCAGGCGTCAGTACAACCTCGCCATAGGCGAGCAGACTGCCGAAAACCTCAAGATAATGATAGGCACCTGCATCCCGCTCGAAAATGATATACGTATGATAATCAAAGGCCGTGACCTCGTTCAGGGTCTGCCGAGGCAAATAGAGGTGTCCAGCTCCGCCGTGAATATGGCCATAGGCGAAATGGTTCAGACATTGGTTGATGGCGTAAGGAATGTTTTGGAGCTAACGCCGCCCGAACTTTCAGCCGATATTATAGATAGCGGGGTAGTGCTTACCGGGGGAGGGTCTCTTCTGCGGGGGCTTACGGAGCTTATAACGCAGCAGACAGGTATTAGCTGCCTGACGGCGGAGAACCCGATGGAGTGCGTCGCGCTCGGCACAGGCAAGGCTTTAGCCGAAATAGACAGGCTAAGAAATTCAGGCCGAAGCAATATGCTCGTGAATATCCGCAAGGGACGAAAGAGAAGGAACTAGGGGGGACGGCTTTTGAACAGAGGACTTTACGCGGCCTGTTCGGCCATGTTGGTACAGGAGACAAATCTCGACGTTGTGGCCAATAACTTAGCTAACGTCGATACCGTTGGGTTTCGCCGCCGTACCTCCGCAAACGCCGAGTTCAGCGCCCTTATGGATCGCATAGAAAAAGTCTCGGAGGACGGGGAAACCAAAATAATGACCGTGGTTCCCTACAATATGAACTGGAAGGGAAAGCAGACCATAGGGGGTATGGGGCTTGCGGCTACGTATTCCCAGAGTTTCATGGACTCGCACCCGGGCGTCATACACACAACGAACAACCCGTTCGATGTCGCTATAAACGGAGACGGTTTTTTCTCGGTTCAGGACGGACAGGGGAACACCTTCTACACAAGGCAGGGAAACTTTCAATTAGACGCGAACGGAAACCTCGTCACGCTTGACGGCTTTACGCTTCAGGGGGACGGCGGAGAGATCACTGTAGGCGAAGCGGCGCAGGCGAAGATTTTAAGCAACGGTCAAGTCTGGGCGGACGGGGAGATAGTCGGGCAGGTGACGCTTTTTACCTTCGAAAATCCGACGTTTTTGCAGCAGGTCAGCAAAAATAACCTACAAGTCACCGCTAATTCCGGCGCGCCTACGGCCGTACCGGCAGAGGAAGTCAGACTTGCGGACGGCGCGGTGGAGATGTCCAACGTTAGCGTAGTCGAGGAAATGACGCGCATGATAGAGGCTCAGAGAGCTTATGAGGCCGCGTCGAAGGCTCTTATGACGCATGACGAGGCCACGGGTAAGCTCATCACTTCTTACTCGAGAACTTAATAAAGTAAAGACAGCGGGAGGTATTTACGATGCTTAGATCGCTTTGGGCAGGCGCTTCGGGAATGATAGCGCAGCAGACGAACCTTGACGTGGTGGCGCACAACTTAGCCAACGTCAATACGACCGGATACAAAAGACACCGCGCCGACTTTGAGGATTTGCTCTATCAAATAGACCGTCAGCCCGGCACCCCGGTAGACCCGAACTCCACTATTCCGGCGGGCGTACAAGTCGGCCTTGGAGTGCGCGTTATAGGTACGCCGCAATCTATGTCCGAGGGAAATTTGCAGGTGACGGATAACCCTCTCGACTGGGCCATAGCCGGAGACCAGGGGTATTTTCAGGTCATAACGCAGGATGGCAACATCGCTTACACCCGCTCCGGGGCCTGGCAGATAGACGGGGACGGGCAGATAGTCACTCATGACGGATACCTCCTCGAGCCGGCCATAACGGTTCCCGAAAACGCCGTGGCTATAATGCTTAGCAACGACGGCACGGTCTCGGTCAAATTGGCTGGTGAGACAGAATCTCAGGAACTGGGGCAGTTGGAGTTAGCGCGGTTTGTCAACCCCGTGGGGCTTTTGGCCCTCGGCGAAAATCTCTTTAGGGAGACGGACGCAAGCGGAGCGCCAATATTGGCCAATCCGGGCGTGGACGGCATGTCTCAGGTGCGTCAGGGGATTTTGGAGATGTCGAACGTGCAGGTTGTGGACGAGATGGTCAACATGATAATCGCGCAGAGGGCGTATGAGGCCAACTCCAAGACCGTCCAGACGGCTGATGACCTTCTCAGGATAGCCAACAGCCTGAAGCGGTAAAATTAAATCATGTCCAAAAACACAAGGCGGAGACTGCTCCGCCTTTTTTTTATATTTCAGGTTCTGCTGTTGAGTTCGGGCGGCGCCGTCATAGCTGACGCCGCGGCGGTTTTGCGCGTGACCGTTCCCGCTGTTGTGGAGCTTGATGACGAGGCGTTCGCGCTCTCCGAGGTCGCCGACATAGACGGCGAACGCAACGCCGTAAAAGTAGCTGGGGCCTTGCTCCTCTCCGTCAGAAACGGCGCGGTGACGAGACAGCAAGTGATAGACGCGCTGAAAACCAGCGGGCTCGAGGGCGTCAAAATCGAGCTGAAGATGCCCGAAACGGTAAGAGTCAACACGTCGTCAGAGTTAAAATCAAATCCAAGCTCAGCGCCTGAAATATCGTCAGGCGGGGCCGCGATAACAAGACGCGCGTCGAGCGCGGAGAAACAAGACTTGTCGGCGTTGGTCAAGGAGCTTGCGGCCTGGAGCGGCGAGGTCGAGGTGCAAGTCAAGGGCGATGTCCCCAATGGACGGTTGGTCGCGCCGGCGTCGATTGTGCCGGGCTCGCCGTCGGTTACGCTGACGTTTCGCGACGACGGCGGGCGCGAGCGTTCCATATCGGCCCGCATGATATGGACGGAAAGCGCGCTCGTCATGACGCGTTCCGTCAAAAGAGGGGAAATTTTACGCGCTTCCGATGTAATGGTGAGGCAACTCAGAGTCAACAAAGCCGGCGTTTATATTTCGCGCCCCGAGGATATCGTGGGGCGCGCCCTCAGGAAAAATATCTCTCAGGGTGAGGCGATACAAAAAGACTTGTTATTGACGTCAAATGCCGTAACCCGAGGGAAAAGCGTAACGATAGTCGCGCGAAACGGGAGCCTTGTGGTAAGAGCCAAAGGAGAGGCCCTCGAAAACGGGGCTGTGGGCGAGACAATAAATGTACGCAACGTCGCCAGCAAGACGATAATCCGCGCGACGGTCACGGCCGCTGACACCGTCGAGGTAAAGATGTAGGGGGGGCCGCGCCCGTTTTTATGATTTATTTTGAACGGCCGTATATCCGCCTTACGATAGACGCGGCTGTATAGCCCGCGCCGAGGCCGTTGTCTATATTTACGACCGTGACGCCGAGAGCGCAGGAGTTCAGCATCGTCAGAAGCGGCGCTATGCCGCCGAGGTTTACGCCGTAGCCGACGCTCGTCGGGACGGCTATGACGGGACAGGAGACAAGCCCCCCTACGACAGTAGGCAGCGCCCCCTCCATGCCCGCCACGGCCACGATGGCGTGAGCGGCCTGAAGCTCCGACGCGTGAGCCAACAGCCTGTGCAGTCCGGCCACCCCTACGTCGTAGAGCCGCAAGACATCGCACCCCATATATTCAGCCGTGACGGCGGCCTCCTCGGCCACGGGAACGTCACTGCTCCCCGCCGTGACGACCGCTACGCCTTTCCAGCCCGGGCTCTCCTGTCGGCAAAGGCCCGTCATTCTCGCTTTTTCATAAAACGTCGCGTCCGGAAGAATTTGCGCTATTATTTCGTGCTGCCGCTTCGCGACGCGGGAGAACAGCACGTTCTCGGTCGTATTTATGAGATTTGACGCGATATTTTCAAGCTGTTCGTCGCTCTTGCCCGGACAGTATATGACCTCGGAAAAACCGGTTCTCTCAGATCGCTCTTTGTCTAAATTTACTTCTTTAATTGTTTTCATATCAGGCATATCCCCTCAGGCGTAACGATCGGTCAATATGTCGCGCATTTTGCGCGCGCCGCTCGTGGCTGTGTCTTTTATTATCGTGAAATTGGACGGAAGGCGCATGTCTATTTCGTTCGGGTCGATGAGGAAAGCGGGCGTACCGGGCCTCATATAAGACACAAGACCGGCGGCGGGGTAGACGACAAGAGATGAACCTATGACCGCGAATATATCGGCCTCGCGGACAACTCTCGCCGCCTCTTCAATCATGGGGACGGCCTCGCCGAACCACACTATGTGAGGGCGAAGCATAGAATCGTCCTCTCCCTTTTGGCCGTACGAAATCTCACCGTAGCCGATGTCTTTTATCAGACTCTCATTTCTCACGCTTCTTACTTTCGTGAGCTCGCCGTGCAGGTGAATGACGTTCGTACTGCCGCCGCGCTCGTGAAGGTTGTCGACGTTTTGCGTAATGACGCGCACATCGAAGTCGCGTTCCAACTCCGCCAGGATTTTATGGGCTTCGTTTGGCTCGGCGTCTTTCAGTTGCTTTCGCCGCGCGTTATAAAAGTCGACGACGAGTTTGGGGTTCCGCTCCCAGCCTTCTACGCTCGCGACTTCCATGACGTTGTACTCTTCCCAAAGGCCGTCGCTGTCACGAAACGTTTTGAGTCCGCTCTCGGCGCTTATCCCCGCCCCCGTCAGAATCACCAATTTTTTCATTTATATTCTCCCCCAGTCCATGCTGCTTATCAGAGTTTTATTCTACATTAAAAAACTTGCGCTAAACGCGCTGTTTGATGTATAATTCGGCGTATGGTTTGGTATGATGCAAATTGTGTTGTAACCTGTTGTAACCTATTGATATAACGAGGAGGTTTTTTTAATGGCAAAGGCTGTTGTGGACGGTGGAACGTGTGTGGGTTGTGAGGCTTGCGTGGGCACATGTCCGGTCGAGGCTATAGTTATCGACAGCGGCAAAGCTGACGTCAACCCCGACACTTGCATAGAGTGCGGGAGCTGCGTTTCGACTTGCCCGGTTAGCGCTATTTCCCAGTAGCGAGAGGGTATTCCGGCTAATAACTAAACGCGAAAGAGCGCCGTATATCGGCGTTTTTTTCGCGTTTAGTTACGTCTGGCTTCCCTTTGGAAAAAAGATACACAAAACTCCTCCGACCAAAGTCACGGGGATGAACTGCGCCGCGTGTGAAAACAAAGCGAGGGCCAAAGCGGACTCGGGTTCCACGCCGTAGCTTTTTAAGATAGTGACGATGAACGCCTCGTACACCCCTATGGCTCCGGGTGAGGACGGGAGGAGCACCCCATGCTCTGGGTCGTCGGCGTGTCTTTCGCGGCTTATGCGCTTATGGGCTTACGTCTTTCTATCATGTCCTCTCCCCGGCTCTCTTTTCGCTCGTGTTTTTGCGCGACCTTAGCCGGGCTCGCCA
>BNVG01000061.1 GCA_025997935.1 Synergistales bacterium
CGCGTGTGGGAGATACCATAACGGACGCTTCCAACCCGGCGCCGCAAGCGTTGCCCGGGTATCGCAAGGTGAAGTCTGTGGTGTTCTGCGGGTTTTATCCCGTGGAGCGCGATGAGTACCCTCAGCTGCGCGACGCTTTGGAAAAACTTTGCCTGAACGACGCGGCCATCACTTACGAACCAGAAACGTCCGTGGCCCTTGGGTTTGGTTTCAGGTGCGGATTCCTTGGGCTTTTGCACATGGATGTGGCGCGTGAGCGGCTGTTGCGCGAGTTTGACGTAGACCTTGTGGCCACGTCGCCTAACGTGGTCTACGAGATAACGACACAGGACGGAAATATAATTGAGGCTCATCGCCCGAGCGATTTCCCCGATGTAGGGGACATAGCGGAGGTGCGGGAGCCCTTTATCAAGCTGTCCGTCTTTATGCCGTCCGACTGCGTGGGAAAGGTCATGCAGATTGTTCAGGAGAAGCGCGGGGTCTACCGCTCTATGGACTACCTTACGCCGGAGCGCGTGAGGCTGATATACGACATGCCTCTGTCGGAGTTCATAACCGACTTTCACGACAAGCTCCAGTCTCATACGCGCGGTTACGCCTCTTTGGATTACGAGTTTATCGGCATCAGGCCGTCGGAGTTGGTGCGCGTGGATGTTTTGGTAAATGGCGAGGCGGCGGACGCGTTTTCGTTTATATGCCACAAGGACGCGTCGTACAATCGCGGACACGCGGCCGTTACCAAACTGAAAGAGCTTATCCCGAACCAGCTTTTCGAGGTTCCCATTCAGGCGTCTATCGGAAAACGCGTTATCGTGCGGGTAAACGTCAAGGCTTTGCGTAAAGACGTGCTTGCCAAGTGCTACGGCGGGGACATCACCCGAAAGCGCAAATTGCTGGAAAAACAAAAAGAGGGCAAAAAACGCATGAAGCAAATAGGCAAAGTCTCCATTCCACAGGACGCGTTTTTGAACTTTTTGCGGGTTGACGGCGAAAGCGACAAGTGAAGGCAATTAAAACCCCAAAAGAACGATTGGATAAACTTCTGACCGATCGCGGCCTTGTCGAGAGCCGAACGAAAGCTCAGGCCGTGATTATGGCCGGACAAGTGAAGGTGAGCATGGAAGGCGACAGTAAAGCGGCCTCAACTCCGCTCAAAGCCGGTACGCTCGTGCCGCTCGATTGTACCGTTTCCGTCGATGAAGCGCAGAGGTGGGTCAGCAGGGGAGCCTTCAAACTGCTGAAGGCTCTCGATATTTTTTCGTTCACGGTATCTGGAAAAACTTGCGTTGATATAGGCGCGTCCACCGGCGGTTTTACGGATGTTCTGCTTGACGCGGGGGCTAAGAAAGTCTACGCTGTCGACGTCGGGTACGGACAGCTTCACTGGAAATTGGCGAGCGACTCGAGGGTTGTCGTGATGGACAGAACCAACGCGCGTTATCTCACGCCTGAGATGTTTGGGGACGCTTTGGAAGTAGCCGTCTGCGACGCTTCGTTTATTTCACTGCGCCTAATCTTGCCGGCTATTGACGGGCTACTTTCAATTGGCGGAGAGGCCGTGACGCTTATAAAGCCCCAGTTCGAGGCGGGACGGGATAGAATCGGTCGGGGCGTTGTGAAGGATGAAAAGGTTCACGCCGACGTTTTGCGCTCGATTTTAGGATTTATCAAAGATGATACCGGCCTCGAGGCCGCCTGTGTCTCTTGGTCTCCTATAAAGGGGCAGGAGGGCAACATTGAGTTTTTGTGTCATCTGCGTAAAACTGACGACAAAGCCTCAGGGGCGGCGCGGGAAATCGACGTCGACGCTTTGGTCATGGCCGCTCATCAGGAATTGCAAACAAAAAACTGTGATTTATAATATATAAAAATCAAAATATAAAAACGGAGGCTTAAACAACATGGACATAAAAGCGCCTCGCGGCGTAAGAGACATTCTGCCCGACGAGTCTTGGCGATGGGCTTATGTGTTGGATGTGACGGCCAAAACCATGGCCGATTTCGGACATTCTGAGATACATCTGCCGCTTTTCGAGCAGACTGAGCTTTTTTCGCGCGGAGTCGGCGACACGACGGACATAGTGGAAAAAGAAATGTACAACTTCACGGACAGGGGAGGGCGCAACCTCACTCTCCGTCCCGAGGCGACAGCGGGCATGGTGAGAGCGGCCGTCGAGCACGGCTTGTGCGCTCAGGGCGCGGCGTCCCGCCTTTGGTGCTGGGGAGCCATGTTTCGGTATGAGCGTCCTCAAAAAGGGCGTTACAGGCAGTTTTTCCAGATAGACGCCGAGACTTTAGGCGTGTCCGGGGCGGTTGCCGACGTTGAGGTTATAGCGCTGTCGGCTGAGATTTTCAGACGCCTTGGGCTTAGAAACTTAGAGGTTGTCCTGAACTCCGTCGGATGTCCGAAATGCCGTCCAATCTACCGCGATAAACTCTTGAAGCACTTCTCGGCCCATAAAGGCGAACTCTGTAAAGATTGCCTTGTAAGGCTCGATCGTAACCCGCTAAGGCTACTTGACTGCAAAGAACCGGGGTGCGGCGCCGTCGCGAACGCGGCTCCGGCGATATACGACTGTTTGTGCGACGAGTGCGCGGCTCACTTCGAGGACGTCAGAAATGGTTTGAGCGGCCTTGGTTTTCGCTATACGTTAGACAAGCGTCTTGTGCGCGGTTTGGATTACTACACAAAGACCGCTTATGAAATTCTCTCCGGGGATTTGGGCGCGCAAAACGCGGTTTGCGGCGGCGGGCGTTATGACAACCTCTCGGAGTCCGTGGGCGGGCCGCATTTGCCGGGCGTCGGCTTCGCGGCGGGGGTCGACAGGATTGTGCTGATTATGGAAGAGCAGGGATGTTCTTTCGGTCAATGTCCACAAAAAGAAGTATATGTGGTCGCGCAGGACGATACTCCGGCGGTGTGCAACGCTGTTTTGAGTTTGACGCACAGACTCCGCATGGAGGGTATTCCCGCCGAACAGGACGCCGGCGACGCTTTAGGCAAGAAGCGAAGCGCAAAGTCTCAGATGAAGAGCGCCGATAACGCGGGCGTAACCTGGGCCTGCCTCGTCAGTCAGGACGAATCGCACAATATCGTTATCGCCATGAAGAATATGAACACCGGCGAACAGACGACGGCGCGTCCTGAAGAAGTGGCGCGTCGTGTAAAGGAATCGTACAATATTTAGCGAAGGAGAATAGTGAACATGAAAAAGATAATCAACGCTCCCGCGGATTTTGTCGATGAAGTTTTGGAAGGCATCACGCTTGCCTATGGTGACAAGGTTCGTCTATCGGAGAAAAATAGGCGTGTGTTGTTGAACAACCAACCGATCGCCGGTAATAAGGTTGGTATTGTCACAGCTGGCGGTAGCGGTCATCTTCCTGTGTTTTTGGGTTATGTAGGCAAGGGAATGCTCGATGGTTGTGCCGTTGGAAATGTGTTCGCGTCTCCGTCGGCGACAGCTATGGCGGATATGATAAGGGAATGTAACCGTGGCGCCGGCGTACTTTGCCTTTACGGAAATTACGGCGGAGATGTGTTGAATCTGGATATGGCTCGCGAAGAAATAAATTTTGAAGATGAGATTGAGACCACAGTGGTGCTTGTCCGTGATGACGTTGCGTCAAGCCCTGCGGCGACATCGACGAAGCGTCGCGGCGTTGCCGGAATGGTATATGCGTTCAAGATTGCGGGAGCCGCCGCTGAGAACGGGAAAAACCTAGCCGAAGTCACCGCGGTCGCGGAAAAGGCCCTCGCCAATACGCGCACCATGGGAGTGGCTCTGACGCCGTGCGTTGTACCGGACGTCGGCAAACCCACCTTTCAAATAGCCGACGACGAAATAGAAGTTGGCATGGGCATTCATGGCGAACCAGGCATCGAAGTGCGTAAAATGATGAGCGCGGACGAAATAGCGTCCACTCTGTTAGAAAAGATTTTAACGGACATACCCATCAGTAATGGCGACGAGGTCAGCGTGATGGTAAACGGTCTTGGCGCTACGCCTCTCGAAGAGCAGCTTCTCGTATACAGAAAACTGCATAAAATCTTACAGGAAAAATGCGTTAAAATTTTCATGCCTCATATTGGCGAATTTGCGACATCTATGGAAATGGCCGGTCTGTCCGTCACTCTCATCAAGCTCGATGATGAGTTGAAGAACTTGTTGCGTTCGCCGGCATCAACGCCATTTTACACAAATTCCAACAAGTGAGGGCGTTTTTATGGATATAGATCTTCTCGCGTTACGCAAGGGGTTTTCTGCGATAAGCGAGCGGATGATTCAAAATTGCGACCACCTTACCGAGCTGGACTCGGTCAATGGGGATGGGGACCTGGGAATCTCCATGAGCAACGGCTTCAAGGCCGTCAGCGCCTATCTGTCCGAGACTGACGAGACCGATTTAGGCCGTCTTTTTATGAAGTGCGGCAAAGAGTTTAACGAATCCGCTCCGTCTTCTCTCGGCACTATAATCTCAATCGCTCTCATGGACATGGCCAAAGCCCTCAAGGGGAAAGAAAAGACGGATATACCGGGCCTTGCGGCGGCAATGGAAGGCGGATTGAACGCGGTAATGGAAAAGGCTAAATCCAAACCTGGCGAAAAAACCATACTTGATTCCCTTACGCCGGCCGTCAAGGTATTGAAGGACAGCGCGAATGATGGTGTCGACGCTTTCAAAAAAGCGGCGGTCGCCGCGGCCGAGGGTAGTGAAAACACTAAAAATATGCGCTCTGTACACGGACGGGCTGCGTACTATGGAGATAAGAGCATTGGCATTCTCGATGGCGGTTCTGTGGTGGGGAAATTGATTTTTGAGGCAATAGCTGACGCGCTTGATAATGAATGAGAAATATAGGGATAGAACGAGTAACTGTTCTATCCCTATAAGGGTTATTCATTAAATTTCAAAGCAATAAAGCAGTCGGGGGCTTGAAGCTCCCGATTTTTGTTTCAGCGTTTATGTTTTATGATAATATAGCTGAATTAAACGCGCATTAGGCGAAGCCGTTGCGAAGGAGATGTTCGGATGAAAAGGAACAAGGATTTGGCCAAGGGATACACGCCCGAGGCATTAGAGGAAAAATGGTACGCCGATTGGCTTGATAAGGGGCTTTTCAATGCCGAGGTCGATAAATCGAAACCGGCTTTTTCGATAGTTATACCTCCGCCGAACGTAACTGGCTCGTTGCACATGGGACACGCGTTCAACAACACCTTTCAGGACATAATGTGCCGGACGCGGCGGATGCAGGGTTATAGCGTCCTGTGGCTGCCGGGAACCGACCACGCCGGCATAGCGACGCAGAACGTCGTCGAGAAGAACCTCGCCGCGCAGGGGACAAACCGCCACGAGCTTGGGCGCGACGCTTTTATAGAAAAGGTCTGGGAGTGGAAAAAACTATACGGCGAACGCATAATAACCCAGATGAAAAAGCTCGGCAACTCCTGCGACTGGCGGCGCGAGCGCTTCACGTTTGACGAGGGATTGTCGCGTGCCGTGCGAAAAGTCTTTGTCGAGCTTTACAAAAAAGACCTCATATACAGGGGCAAATACATAATCAACTGGTGTTCGCGCTGTCACACCGCTCTTTCCGACATTGAGGTCGAGTACGACGACAAGCCGGGCAAGTTCTACTACGTTCGCTACCCATTTGAGGACGGCACGGGCGAGATTGTCGTGGCGACGACGCGCCCCGAGACCATCCTTGGCGACGTGGCTATAGCCGTCCATCCGAGAAGCGAGCAGTTTAAGCCACTCATAGGCAGACGTGTGCGCGTTCCCCTCACCGACAGAATAATTCCCATAATTGAGGACAACATGGTAGACCCCGAGTTCGGCACAGGTTGCGTAAAGATAACGCCGGCTCACGACCCAAATGACTTTTTGGTGGGGCAGCGTCACAACTTGCCGCAGCTACAGGTTATAAACGGCGAGGGGTTTATGAACGAAGAGGCCGGCAAATATAATGGCATGTCCATTCTAGAAGCCCGCGAAGAGATGGCCAAGGACTTGGAGGCTCAGGGGCTTCTTGTGAAGGTAGAGGAGATGACTCACTCGATAGGGCACTGCTACCGTTGCGGCACGACGGTCGAGCCTTATCTGTCGGAGCAGTGGTTTGTCCGCGCCAAGCCCTTGGCGGAGCGCGGCGTGAAGGCCGTGCGGGACGGGCAGATTCGCTGGATACCGGAGCAGTGGGAGAAGACTTATTTTCAGTGGATGGAGAACATCCGCGACTGGTGCATATCGCGCCAACTCTGGTGGGGGCACAGAATCCCGGCCTGGACATGCGCGGACTGCGGACACATCACGGTGTCTGAGACAGACCCCACAGTTTGCGAGAAGTGCGGTTCGCAAAATATCGTTCAGGACGAGGACGTGTTGGACACCTGGTTCAGCAGCGCCCTCTGGCCGTTCTCCACGATGGGGTGGCCCGACAAGACGCCTGAGCTTGATTATTTTTACCCCACATCGCTGATGGTCACTGGCTTCGACATAATATTCTTCTGGGTGGCGCGCATGATTATGATGGGGCTTGAGTTTATGGACGCGGAGCCGTTCAAAGACGTGTACATTCACTCTCTCATCAGGGACGAGCACGGGCAGAAGATGAGTAAATCCAAGGGCAACGTCATAGACCCGTTGGATATGATAGAAAAATACGGCGCGGACGCGCTTCGCATGGCGCTTGCGGCCTTGTCCACTCAGGGGCGTGACATTCTGCTCTCGCCGGGCAAGATAGAGACCTACAGGTTTTTCATGAACAAGCTCTGGAACGCCGCTCGCTTCGCTCTGATGAACCTTGACGACGCCCCGGTCGAAAATGTCAATTTGTTCGACCTGCGCCTACAGGACAAGTGGATACTCTCTCGCGTTCAGGACACAGTTGAGCAGGAAACGGCTCAGATAGACGCCTATGACATCGGCTCGGCGGCGCGAATGCTCTACGACTTTGTGTGGGGAGACCTCTGCGACTGGTATCTCGAAATGGCGAAGCCGGCGCTCAAAGGGGAAGAAGGCGAGGATAGGAAACGAGCGACGCAAGCCGTTTTGGACGAGGTGTTCAAAACCATTCTGCCGCTTCTGCACCCGTTCATTCCGTTTGTGACTGAGGAGCTTTGGGAGGCGTTCGGATATTCGGCAGTGACCCCGTCAATAATGAACGCTTACTGGCCTGTCGTTAAGTATCGTTTCAATGTATATGACGATATGAAGGACTTGCAGGAGGCCGTCCGCATTTTGCGAAACCTTCGCGCCGAGGCTCATGTCGCGCCTCAGCAGTGGGTGAACAACGCCGTCATACGAATCGACAAGACGGAGACCGTCGCCACTCTACAGGACTCGCTGTCCATTGTCTCCATGCTGTGCAGAGTTAAGCAAATAGATATTTTGCCGACGACCACACCGCGCCTGGGCGAGTCTTTATCCTCTGTTTTCGCGTCCGGCGAGATAAGCCTTTCTGTGGGGGATATATTAGACATAGCGGCCGAGACCGTTCGCCTCAAACAGGAGCTTGTCACGATTGAAAAGACAGTTGCCGCAAGCCGCGCGAGGTTAGAGAAGCCCGACTTCGTGTCCCGCGCGCCGCAAGAGGTTGTGGACAAGGAGAAGGGACGCGTCGACGAGGGCTTGTCTCAGATAGCGCGCTTGCGCGAGAACTTGGAGAGCTTAGGCGTCAAACTGTAGATTTAGGGGGCTTTTGCTTATGTGCGGAATTATGGGATACGTCGGAAAAAACGACGCTACGCAAGTCATTCTGAACGGCCTCGCCAAGCAGGAATACAGGGGATACGACTCCGCGGGGCTTGCTTTGCGCTTTGACGATTCAATAAAAAACATCAAGATAGTCGGGCGCGTCTCGGAGCTTAAGAAGCTCGTCGAAGCGAGCGACTTTGGCGGCGCAGTGCCGGCGTCGGGCATGGGACACACGAGGTGGGCTACTCATGGCGGCGTGAACGTGACAAACGCTCACCCCCACGAGAGCGCGGACGGAAACATCGTACTGCTTCACAACGGCATCATCGAAAACGCGCGCGAGATTCGGGTGAAGCTCGAGGCCGAGGGGGTAGTTTTCGCCTCCGACACGGACACCGAATCGGCCTGTCAATTGTTGGCCAAGCTCTATCATGGCGGAGACGCGCTTCCGGCCATGACGAAACTCTGCGATTCGCTCACCGGCGCTTTTGCGTTTGTGATTCTCATTCGCGACAGGCCGGGGGAGATATGGTGCGCCCGCAAGGGTTCGCCGTTGGTGGTGGCTCACGATGGGGGCGCTAGCTACTGCGCCTCGGACCCCACGGCGCTTTTGGACTACACCCACGACCTTTTCTTTATGGAAGAGGGGGAGATAGCGAGACTCACGGAGGACGGGTGCGGCTTTTTCGGCTTTGACGGTTCACCGAGAGAAAAGCAGTCTATATTTCTGCAATGGGACAGCGTGATGGCAGACAAGGGGCATTACGAGCACTTCATGCGTAAGGAGATAGACGAACAGCCGGACGTGCTGCGACTTACGATAGAGGCTCACACCGACATAACGAGCGTCGACATGGAAAAGACGCTGAAACTGCCGCCCGGCTTGATGTCGCGAATATCGCGGGTGCAGTTTGTGGCCTGCGGAACCTCATACTACGCGGCTCTGACGGCCTGCAACCTCATGGAGTCCCTCGACGACACCCTCAACGTCAGGGCTGACGTGGCCTCGGAGTACAGATACCGCAATATTGGGCGCGGGGACGACACTTTGGCTATCTTTATATCTCAATCCGGCGAGACCGCCGACACGCTTTCAGCCGCGCGGATAGCTAAATCCAAAGGCGTTCACCGCATAGCGATAACCAACGTCAGAGGCTCTACGCTCGACCGCGAGGTGGATCACTCCCTGCTCTCGCTGGCCGGCCCCGAAATAGGCGTCGCCGCCACAAAGACCTTTACGGCGCAAGTCGCCTTGTTGAGCATTTTAGTTCTTCAACTGTTGAAACTCAGAGGCGCGCTTTCCACCACGGACGAGGCAAGGCTAATAGGCGGCCTCAGAAGTATTCCAACCAAACAGCAGGCTATTCTCGCGCGGGATCTCGACATCAAGGCGTTGGCCGAAAAATATGCCGATTCCAAGGGCTTCTTCTTTATAGGACGGCGCGAGAACGTGCCGCTGACGCTCGAGGGGGCGCTGAAACTCAAGGAAATAGCGTATCTCCCCTCCGAGGCCTACGCCGCCGGGGAGATGAAGCACGGCCCTATCGCCATGCTCGATGAAAAACTGACGGTCGTGGCCATAGTCCCCCAAAATGACTTGCGTGAGAAAATGCTGTCCAACGTGGCGGAGTGCCGCGCCCGCAACGCCCCTATAATTTTGCTCGCCACCGACGGCGACGACGGCGTCAAGGCTATCGGCAACGACGTTATCTTTGTCCCGGCTACGGAAAAAGAACTGTTCCCGCTCTTGGGCGTCGTGCCTTTGCAGCTCTTCGCGTATCACGTAGCAAAGACGCTTGGGCGGGATATAGATATGCCGAGAAATTTGGCCAAGAGCGTTACGGTGGAGTAGGGTTAGAATAAACGCAACCGCAGTAGTTTTGGCGGTAAAGCCCTAACTCTTTGCTAATCTGAACGGAGCGCGGGAAGCCGTTGTTTTTGCGCCATATCCGGTTTTCCCATATAAGGCCGTGACGCGCCGATATTTCGCGCCCGAGATTCGATATGAGCTTCACGTCTTTATGCGGGCTAATGGTAAGAGTTGTGCAAAAATGCAGAGGCACGGCGGCTTGCGTCTTTGCGTGAGACGCGGCGGCGCGTAGCTGAATCGCAAAACATAAGGCGCACCGTTTGCCGCGCTCAGGTTCATCTTTGAGCGCATAAACCGAAGAAAGCCAGACTTCCGGCTCATACGGAAGATACACAACATCGAAACCCTCACAGGCGGAGAGCCGCGCAAGCGCGCCGGCGCGCCGTCTGTATTCGTCTTCGGGATGAATATTAGATCCGTAGAAGAGGCCGACGACGTCAAAGCCCTCGGCCTTCAAATCTTGAACCGGAACCGTGGCGTCAGGCGCGCAACATATATGCAACAGTAGGGGCGAACTGTGTTCGCCCGTATGTTTACAGGACACGGGCGACCAAAGGTCGCCCCTACCAAGAATCATTATTTTTTGAGCGGGTTTGGCTCCGCGTCGCAGAGGGCATGAAATTCATCGAGCGTCATGCTGCCAAGGTCGCCCTTCGCTCGCTCGCGCACGGACAGGCTCTTTGTCTCGGCCTCTTTATCGCCTATGACGATCATATAGGGCACTTTCTCAAGCTGAGCGTCGCGGATTCTCTTGCCCAGCTTCTCGTCGCGCTCGTCTACAGAGGCGCGAAGCCCCCATTCCCTAAAAACGCTCGCAAGCTCATGGACGTACTGCTGATGCGCCTCCGCTATCGGTATGAGCTTCACCTGCACCGGCGCTATCCAGAACGGGAATGCCCCGGCGTAGTTCTCTATCAGTATGCCGAGGAACCTCTCGACGCTCCCCAAAACCGTGCGGTGCAGCATGACGGGGCGATGTTCCTTGCCGTCCTCGCCGACATACGTGAGGTCGAAGCGCTCGGGCATCTGAAAATCAAGCTGTATGGTTCCGCACTGCCACGTTCTGCCTATGCAGTCCTCAAGGTGAAAATCTATCTTGGGGCCGTAAAACGCGCCGTCGCCCTCATTTACGCGATACTTCGTGCCGGAGGACTCGAGGGCCTCTTTGAGCGCGCTTTCCGCGGCGTCCCACTGTTCGGGTTCGCCCATAGAGTTTTCGGGGCGCGTGGAAAGCTCGACATGGTACGTGAAGCCGAAGACATCCTTATAGATATAGTCGCAAAGGTCCATTATCCCCATGACCTCTTGCCTCACCTGGTCGGGCCTGCAATAGAGGTGCGCGTCGTCCTGGGTGAAACAGCGCACGCGCATGAGCCCGTGTAGTGCCCCGCTTCGCTCGTGGCGGTGGACTATCCCCAGCTCGGCCATGCGAAGGGGCATATCGCGGTAGCTACGCAGATGAGTCTTGTAGACCAGCATTCCGCCGGGGCAGTTCATGGGCTTCACGGCAAACGGCGCTTCGTCTATCTCCGTAAAATACATGTTTTCTTTGTAGTGATCCCAGTGACCGGACTGAATCCAAAGAGCGCGGTCGAGGATAAGCGGCGTCCTTATCTCTTCGTATCCGCGGCGCTGATGCTCCTTGCGCCAAAAATCAAGTAGCGTGTTGATGACGGCCATGCCTTTAGGATGGAAGAACGGGAAGCCCTGCCCCTCGTCGTGCAGGCTGAAAAGGTCGAGTTCGCGCCCGAGCTTGCGGTGGTCGCGGAGCTTGGCTTCCTCGAGGCGCGAAGTTTGGAATTGGCCCCTCTATCAAGGACGGGTTTTACTACGACATCGAGATTCCGGTGTCGCATCCGCCCCTCACCGATGCCGACCTGAGCGGCATAGAGGATGAAATGCGTAAACTCTCTGGCGCGGCGCTACCCTTCAAGAGGACGGAGATGAAACGCGAGGACGCGCTGAAGTTCTTCGAGGAGCGCGGTGACCGCTACAAAGTGGAGATGATCTCGGAGCTCGACGCGCCCGTCGTATCGATATATCAGCAGGGCGACTACGTCGACTTTTGCCGCGGGCCTCACGTGTCGGACACCTCCCGCATAAGGCATTTCAAACTGCTGTCAGTCGCCGGAGCGTACTGGCGCGGAAACGAGAAAAACATTATGCTCACCCGCATATACGGAACGGCCTTCGCTACTCCAGACGATCTGAAAGAACACCTTCGCCGCCTCGAGGAAGCCAAGCTCCGC
>BNVG01000062.1 GCA_025997935.1 Synergistales bacterium
TGCAGGAGGCTTCCGGGGCTCAGGAAAGACTCAAGAGGAGATGTCACAGACGCGGGTAATATGCTCATCTTTCCGGCAGGGTTTTCTGCTGTCTATGGTACACAGCAATTATATTTCCAAGATTTTGAGATGGGCAGACGGTCGAAGATAGCTCCTCCTGAAAAGAGCGACAACCTTGTCGAGATGGTTTTCTGAGATTGCGGAGACCATATTTGAAGATGTTAAGACACCGCGATATGAGGATTTCGGAGCAGTTGACATTATTTTTGGCGTACCTTGTCGACTCTTTTTAGCGCGATGGGAGTGTCATAATTTCCGATAAATCAGCGCCGGTCTTGCCCATAAGCGTTGCAGACGTTTCCAGTCCGCTATTGGTTCTTTAACGAAGCCTGACACATCCCTGTAAAGCATAGCCATAGGGCATACCTCCAAAGCCTTGACACGCTCCAGACGCTTTTCAGCGTCTTGGAGCGTGTCTTTTGGATAACCTATCAGGACATAGGCGTGAAGCGTGTTCCGACTCGTATATTCGGCCTCTTTGAACAGTTTTAACGCTTCCCTGAGATGATGAAATTTCTCCTCCGTGTCGCAGCCGAAGAATATTTCCTTTGGGCGCAGCTTTTTCAATAACTCGATATGCCATTCTTGGATTCTCGCGGCTTCGAGACCGCCAGTAAAGAATGTTCGGTGTTTTTGTTTTTTCTGTCTTTCCAACATTTTGAAAACGGCGCGTATGTGAGATTCCGAACAGGCAAGTAAGTTGTCATCAAGGACATTTCGTCCCTCGCGGACCGGCAGCTCCCTCACGGACCCCTCACGTTTTGGAATCACGCAAAACCAACATGAACCATCACATCCGCGCGAAGTAATAACATAACCTTGCTTGAGGTATTTACCCGGAACAAAATCCTCTCCCCGCTGTCCTGTGGCCGGGCCTCCTATGGAACATGGCGCGATTTTCGACCATGCGCCATAGAGTCTTTCGGCTTCTTCGATGTCATAGGTGAATGCCGTGGATATATGAATTTCTGTTATATCCTCCGGCAATATAGCTGGAGGAAGACCGACAAAAGCGTATTCATCCTCCGGCGTAGCGTTCGTCTTTCTCGGGAAAACTCTGGCGAGTGTCATCTTTTTCTACCTTCGCCCTATCTTCCCATTGAGGCGACTTTACCATGTTTCGTCTCGTTTTCCATGTCAACGGAACCGTTCATGTCTTGGTCGTAAACGATTTGAAGATACGGAGCGTCAGTGTTTTTCATAAGGCGCGTGAAATCCTTCAAGTAGCGCAGATTATGGACTATTCCCCTTCCTTCCTCTATCTCCTGAACGGCATAAGCCGAGCCTATCTCCACTATCTTTCCCTCGTAAGCGCGTCCCTCTATAGCGTCCGTGATTATCGGCACGATATTGGAGCCGCTCAGTTTGCGTCTGGCCTCGGCGATAACCGCTTTTCTTTCTGCTGCTACGTCAAGATATGGAGCTTTCTTGTCTGTTATGTTCTCAGGTATTTGTGGTATTTGTGATATTTGTGATATTTGCAATACTTGCGATACTTCCGATACTTCCGATACTTCCGATACTCCAGACATCTTCGATACTTCCGTCGTTTGCAATATGTCCGTTTGCAGAGCGTTCCTGTCCCGTAATATCCCCTCACGCTCCGCCTGCGGCAGTTGCCCATACAGAGCGAAGTCGGCAAGTCGTTGTCCTTTTTCCTCGGCCGCTTTCGCCTCGTCAATACTGAACCCCTCAATAGCTTCCGGCTTTGGGAAATCCGGCATATCAAATTCTTGGCAGAGGATAGACATGGCGCTGTCGCGGATAAAATGATACTCAGGGTTTGACTTGTACGGATTCAAGGATTCTTTGACAATTCCCTGTGTTTGAAGAACAGCGTTCACCGTTCCCTCAACGAAAGTCCTGTACGTAGAATCGTCCCAATTTGCGTGATTGTTTATGTCGAAACCATGCGCGTCTAAAAACGCCGCCGCTATGGGGTATTTGTAATCGCCGTATCTTTCGGCTTCGTCTGACCAGTCGGAGACGGTGGCATAATGCGGGACTTCATCGTCTGCTGTATTCTCTGATATTTGCGGCGTTTCCGACGCGGCTACTGTGGTTACGTGTATTCTGCCGTCGGTGTCAATGGAAGCCACCGGCAAAACGACCAGCTGATTCAACGCAACATCATCTTCGAGCTGATTTGTGCCATCGAGATTCTCTATACTCTCTACACCCTCCTCGCTTTCCAATATTGTAGCCTCTTGTATGTTTGGCTCATCCCTGATGGGCATAACATCAAGGTCGGCCTTTCTTGAAAACAGTTCCTGCTCATCCATACCAAGTTCCTCAAGCTCTGCTTTGAAACTGTATTCCTCATCCTCGTCGAGTGATAAATCCTCGTCGGCTTCCATATCGCCGCTGTGGTTGTCTATGTTCAGCGCAAGGTTGAGCTGTGTGAGTCTTCCAGACTTCTCGGCAAGCTCCTCTTCCTGCGCGAACGGCTTGTCGAGTTCACCCTGTATCGTGTTCATCTTTGCCGTCATTTCCTCGATACGCTGTTCGTTCTCGGCTATCTTGTTCTGTATCCCGTCAAGTACGTTGTTTATCCTCGTTATGTTACCGGACGCGCTGTCTCCGAGGTTTACCTTGTAACCGTCCTTTCCGGTCAAAGTAAGCTGATGAATGGCGAAATGAATATTGAAGTCCAACTCCATATCAAAGCCTCGGTAATTACCGACTGAAATCGGACGTGTGCTGTCGAAAGAGTCAAGCAGTTCCATAAGGGCTTTACCGGCTTCGTCCTTGGTTTCGTACACGACGCCGTTCAGGGTCATCGGAGAAAGGTTCTTGTCTTGTTTCTCTTGTTTCTCTTGTTTCTCTTGTTTGTCTTGTTTGTCTTGTTTTTCCTGCTTGTCTGTCTTATTCGACTTACCCTGTTCGTCCTGTCCGTCTGTCTTACCGGATATATCGGCTTCAATATCCTCAACGGCGATGAATTTGTTCTTCTCGTTCATCTCCACGTCGGAGCTTAACCGCTCAATACGTGTATGCGCTGCTTTTATGCTTCCCGGTATCTTCCTCAACTGGTCTTGTAACGAATACTGAGTGTTCTGGTGATTAGTCTTTGCCATACGCAGCTTGGCTACTTGCACGTCTAACTCCATCTTCTCCTTTATCTTAGGGTTCCCGGCGGCGAGCGCCTTTATCTCAGCGTAAGACAAAACAGACTCGTCAACATCTTCACAGCTTCTGACAGGATTTTTACTTGTCATAATCTGGCTTATGAATTTCTGCTTTAACTCAACTGTCTGATAAAGGTAACTATCGAACGTGCCTTTGGTGATATATCTGTATATCTGTACCTTGGGGTTGGTGTTGCCCTGCCGCAGAATACGCCCTGACCTCTGCTCCAAGTCTGACGGCCTCCAAGGACAATCCAAGTCATGAAGGGCTATCAGCCTGTCCTGCATATTTGTCCCGACGCCCATCTTCTGCGTGGAACCGAACACTATCCTCACGCTGCCGCTGCGTACTTTGGCGAACAACTCCTTTTTCTGTATATCCGTGTCGCAGTCATGGATAAAAGCTATCTCGTTCTCAGGAATACCTTTTCTCACCAATTTCCACTTGATGTCGTCATAGACGTTGAATTTCTTGCCCTTGCTCGTCCCCGGAGTGGAGAAGTCGCAGAATACGGCCTGAGTCAGTCTATTTTCTTTTGTATCATCCCAAATTTTGTAGATGTTATCCAAGCAAGAGTTGACTTTACTGTTCTTGGCGTCGGGTAACTTAGGATTCATAAGACGCTGGTCAAGTCCTATCTTCCTGCCGTCTGTTGTAATGGCGAGCATATTGTCCTCCCAAGGCTCCACTCTGCGGTTACGCACAGCGTTGGCTCTTGAGGCAAGATATTTAATCATCCTCTTCTGGATGACAGTAGGCTCTGCTGACACGGTGATAAACTCAGCTTCGGGCTTTGGTAAGTTGAGCATATCGGCTGTTTTGATGTCCGCTGTCTCTTTGAAAACGGACATAAGCTCAGGCAGGTTATAGAACTTCGCGAATCTGGTTCTCGCTCTGTACCCTGAGCCTTCTGGCGCAAGCTCTATAGAGGTCGCCGTCTCGCCGAACGTGGAAGCCCAACTGTCGAAATGCTCAAGCCCCATATCTTTCAGTGTGTCGTATTGCAGATACCTCATCATGGTGTAAAGCTCTGTCATTGAATTTGATACAGGCGTTCCTGTAGCGAATACTACGCCTCTTCCTCCCGTGAGCTCGTCCATATATCTGCACTTGATGAACATATCCGCAGACTTCTGAGCTTCGCTCTGTGGGATACCGGCGACGTTGTGCATTTTCGTAACAAGAAAGAGGTTTTTATAGTAATGAGCTTCATCTACGTATAGTCTGTCTATACCCAACTGCTCGAACTCTATAACATCGTCCTTCTTCTCCTGACTTGCAATGTCTTTAAGTCTGACTTGAAGAGATTTTAGACTCTTTTCAAGTTTCTTGACCGTGAACTTGGCGTCGTTGTCTGCCCTCATTTCCTCTATAGCGTCCTCAACCATAGTCATCTGTTCCTGAATAAACCGAGACTGACGTTCTGTGGACACGGGGATTTTCTCAAACTGGCTATGCCCTATGATAACGGCGTCGTAATCTCCCGTGGCGATACGCGCGCAGAACTTCTTTCTATTGGCCGTCTCGAAGTCTTTCTTTCGAGCAACAAGTATGTTGGCCGAAGGATATAGTTTCAAAAACTCAGCGGCGGTCTGCTCAGTCAGGTGATTAGGTACGACCATTAAACTCTTGTTCGCTACGCCGAGTCGTTTGGATTCCATAATAGAGGCTATCATCTCGAACGTCTTACCGGCTCCCACAGAGTGAGCGAGAAGCGTATTGCCTCCGTAAAGTATATGGGCTATTGCCCCTGTCTGATGAGCGTTTAGATTTATCATGGGGTTCATGCCGGGAAATTTAAGATGCGAGCCGTCATATTCCCTCGGTCTTGTCTGGTTGAATATCTCGTTGTACTTCTCGACAAGCGCCTCACGACGCTCTGGGTCACGGAATATCCAATCCTTAAAAGCGTTCTTCACAGCGTCCTGCTTTATCTGCGCCATTGCGCTCTCGTCGCCGTTTAAGACAGATTTGTTTTTGCCGTCAGGCCCCGGAACAGAATCGTATACTCGCACGTCATGTAGATTCAAAGTAGATTCGAGGATTTCATAGGCGTTCATTCGCTCTGTTCCGTAAGTAGAGTTCGCTCTGACGTTGCTGCCGTCTCTGCTCTTGCTCGTTATATGCCACTCCGAGGCGTGACTTGAGAACTCTATCCTTATGGCGTCCTGATGCCAACGCGGCGTATAGAGAAGCTCGTACATGAACTGCTGAATGTAATCCTTATCGAGCCACGTAGCTCCAAGCCGCACGTCTATCTCATGGGCTTCGAGCTTCCTCGGCATGGTAGCTTCAAGAGCAGCTACGTTTTCGCCGTATAATTCAGGCTCTGTTTCAGCCGCCATGTTCGCCGTGTTCAGTTTTTTCCTGATGTTGCCTGAGAGATATTCGCTTGCCGTTTCGTAGTGGAGTAGGGGGGTTTTGTTGTCGCTCAATACCTCTGTCTTGTTTCTTGTCCCTGCGTTGTTCTGTATCTCAGTATCATCTCGCGCCTTCGTGTTGCTCTGTATGTCGGTGCTACTCCGCGCCTCTACGTCACCCTTTGTTTTCACCAAACGCACCATAAAGGGCTACTCCATACCCAACCATGTTGATACGGCTAACGAGGCGCTTCTTCTTTCAATATCTGAGAAAGCCGGAGTGGACTTAGACTATATGTGTTCTGTGACGGGGTTTGACAGAGAGAAGATAATCGGCGATTTGAAAGGGGTTATATATGCAAATCCGGCTAAGACGGAGATACGGAGCACTGTAATACAGAATAGTGCAAAAACAAAGGGTGACGTAGAGGCGCGGAGTAGCACCGACATACAGAGCAACACGAAGGCGCGAGATGATACTGAGATACAGAACAACGCAGGGACAAGAAACAAGACAGAGGTATTGAGCGACAACAAAACCCCCCTACTCCACTACGAAACGGCAAGCGAATATCTCTCAGGCAACATCAGGAAAAAACTGAACACGGCGAACATGGCGGCTGAAACAGAGCCTGAATTATACGGCGAAAACGTAGCTGCTCTTGAAGCTACCATGCCGAGGAAGCTCGAAGCCCATGAGATAGACGTGCGGCTTGGAGCTACGTGGCTCGATAAGGATTACATTCAGCAGTTCATGTACGAGCTTCTCTATACGCCGCGTTGGCATCAGGACGCCATAAGGATAGAGTTCTCAAGTCACGCCTCGGAGTGGCATATAACGAGCAAGAGCAGAGACGGCAGCAACGTCAGAGCGAACTCTACTTACGGAACAGAGCGAATGAACGCCTATGAAATCCTCGAATCTACTTTGAATCTACATGACGTGCGAGTATACGATTCTGTTCCGGGGCCTGACGGCAAAAACAAATCTGTCTTAAACGGCGACGAGAGCGCAATGGCGCAGATAAAGCAGGACGCTGTGAAGAACGCTTTTAAGGATTGGATATTCCGTGACCCAGAGCGTCGTGAGGCGCTTGTCGAGAAGTACAACGAGATATTCAACCAGACAAGACCGAGGGAATATGACGGCTCGCATCTTAAATTTCCCGGCATGAACCCCATGATAAATCTAAACGCTCATCAGACAGGGGCAATAGCCCATATACTTTACGGAGGCAATACGCTTCTCGCTCACTCTGTGGGAGCCGGTAAGACGTTCGAGATGATAGCCTCTATTATGGAATCCAAACGACTCGGCGTAGCGAACAAGAGTTTAATGGTCGTACCTAATCACCTGACTGAGCAGACCGCCGCTGAGTTTTTGAAACTATATCCTTCGGCCAACATACTTGTTGCTCGAAAGAAAGACTTCGAGACGGCCAATAGAAAGAAGTTCTGCGCGCGTATCGCCACGGGAGATTACGACGCCGTTATCATAGGGCATAGCCAGTTTGAGAAAATCCCCGTGTCCACAGAACGTCAGTCTCGGTTTATTCAGGAACAGATGACTATGGTTGAGGACGCTATAGAGGAAATGAGGGCAGACAACGACGCCAAGTTCACGGTCAAGAAACTTGAAAAGAGTCTAAAATCTCTTCAAGTCAGACTTAAAGACATTGCAAGTCAGGAGAAGAAGGACGATGTTATAGAGTTCGAGCAGTTGGGTATAGACAGACTATACGTAGATGAAGCTCATTACTATAAAAACCTCTTTCTTGTTACGAAAATGCACAACGTCGCCGGTATCCCACAGAGCGAAGCTCAGAAGTCTGCGGATATGTTCATCAAGTGCAGATATATGGACGAGCTCACGGGAGGAAGAGGCGTAGTATTCGCTACAGGAACGCCTGTATCAAATTCAATGACAGAGCTTTACACCATGATGAGGTATCTGCAATACGACACACTGAAAGATATGGGGCTTGAGCATTTCGACAGTTGGGCTTCCACGTTCGGCGAGACGGCGACCTCTATAGAGCTTGCGCCAGAAGGCTCAGGGTACAGAGCGAGAACCAGATTCGCGAAGTTCTATAACCTGCCTGAGCTTATGTCCGTTTTCAAAGAGACAGCGGACATCAAAACAGCCGATATGCTCAACTTACCAAAGCCCGAAGCTGAGTTTATCACCGTGTCAGCAGAGCCTACTGTCATCCAGAAGAGGATGATTAAATATCTTGCCTCAAGAGCCAACGCTGTGCGTAACCGCAGAGTGGAGCCTTGGGAGGACAATATGCTCGCCATTACAACAGACGGCAGGAAGATAGGACTTGACCAGCGTCTTATGAATCCTAAGTTACCCGACGCCAAGAACAGTAAAGTCAACTCTTGCTTGGATAACATCTACAAAATTTGGGATGATACAAAAGAAAATAGACTGACTCAGGCCGTATTCTGCGACTTCTCCACTCCGGGGACGAGCAAGGGCAAGAAATTCAACGTCTATGACGACATCAAGTGGAAATTGGTGAGAAAAGGTATTCCTGAGAACGAGATAGCTTTTATCCATGACTGCGACACGGATATACAGAAAAAGGAGTTGTTCGCCAAAGTACGCAGCGGCAGCGTGAGGATAGTGTTCGGTTCCACGCAGAAGATGGGCGTCGGGACAAATATGCAGGACAGGCTGATAGCCCTTCATGACTTGGATTGTCCTTGGAGGCCGTCAGACTTGGAGCAGAGGTCAGGGCGTATTCTGCGGCAGGGCAACACCAACCCCAAGGTACAGATATACAGATATATCACCAAAGGCACGTTCGATAGTTACCTTTATCAGACAGTTGAGTTAAAGCAGAAATTCATAAGCCAGATTATGACAAGTAAAAATCCTGTCAGAAGCTGTGAAGATGTTGACGAGTCTGTTTTGTCTTACGCTGAGATAAAGGCGCTCGCCGCCGGGAACCCTAAGATAAAGGAGAAGATGGAGTTAGACGTGCAAGTAGCCAAGCTGCGTATGGCAAAGACTAATCACCAGAACACTCAGTATTCGTTACAAGACCAGTTGAGGAAGATACCGGGAAGCATAAAAGCAGCGCATACACGTATTGAGCGGTTAAGCTCCGACGTGGAGATGAACGAGAAGAACAAATTCATCGCCGTTGAGGATATTGAAGCCGATATATCCGGTAAGACAGACGGACAGGACGAACAGGGTAAGTCGAATAAGACAGACAAGCAGGAAAAACAAGACAAACAAGACAAACAAGAGAAACAAGAGAAACAAGAGAAACAAGACAAGAACCTTTCTCCGATGACCCTGAACGGCGTCGTGTACGAAACCAAGGACGAAGCCGGTAAAGCCCTTATGGAACTGCTTGACTCTTTCGACAGCACACGTCCGATTTCAGTCGGTAATTACCGAGGCTTTGATATGGAGTTGGACTTCAATATTCATTTCGCCATTCATCAGCTTACTTTGACCGGAAAGGACGGTTACAAGGTAAACCTCGGAGACAGCGCGTCCGGTAACATAACGAGGATAAACAACGTACTTGACGGGATACAGAACAAGATAGCCGAGAACGAACAGCGTATCGAGGAAATGACGGCAAAGATGAACACGATACAGGGTGAACTCGACAAGCCGTTCGCGCAGGAAGAGGAGCTTGCCGAGAAGTCTGGAAGACTCACACAGCTCAACCTTGCGCTGAACATAGACAACCACAGCGGCGATATGGAAGCCGACGAGGATTTATCACTCGACGAGGATGAGGAATACAGTTTCAAAGCAGAGCTTGAGGAACTTGGTATGGATGAGCAGGAACTGTTTTCAAGAAAGGCCGACCTTGATGTTATGCCCATCAGGGATGAGCCAAACATACAAGAGGCTACAATATTGGAAAGCGAGGAGGGTGTAGAGAGTATAGAGAATCTCGATGGCACAAATCAGCTCGAAGATGATGTTGCGTTGAATCAGCTGGTCGTTTTGCCGGTGGCTTCCATTGACACCGACGGCAGAATACACGTAACCACAGTAGCCGCGTCGGAAACGCCGCAAATATCAGAGAATACAGCAGACGATGAAGTCCCGCATTATGCCACCGTCTCCGACTGGTCAGACGAAGCCGAAAGATACGGCGATTACAAATACCCCATAGCGGCGGCGTTTTTAGACGCGCATGGTTTCGACATAAACAATCACGCAAATTGGGACGATTCTACGTACAGGACTTTCGTTGAGGGAACGGTGAACGCTGTTCTTCAAACACAGGGAATTGTCAAAGAATCCTTGAATCCGTACAAGTCAAACCCTGAGTATCATTTTATCCGCGACAGCGCCATGTCTATCCTCTGCCAAGAATTTGATATGCCGGATTTCCCAAAGCCGGAAGCTATTGAGGGGTTCAGTATTGACGAGGCGAAAGCGGCCGAGGAAAAAGGACAACGACTTGCCGACTTCGCTCTGTATGGGCAACTGCCGCAGGCGGAGCGTGAGGGGATATTACGGGACAGGAACGCTCTGCAAACGGACATATTGCAAACGACGGAAGTATCGAAGATGTCTGGAGTATCGGAAGTATCGGAAGTATCGGAAGTATCGCAAGTATTGCAAATATCACAAATATCACAAATACCACAAATACCTGAGAACATAACAGACAAGAAAGCTCCATATCTTGACGTAGCAGCAGAAAGAAAAGCGGTTATCGCCGAGGCCAGACGCAAACTGAGCGGCTCCAATATCGTGCCGATAATCACGGACGCTATAGAGGGACGCGCTTACGAGGGAAAGATAGTGGAGATAGGCTCGGCTTATGCCGTTCAGGAGATAGAGGAAGGAAGGGGAATAGTCCATAATCTGCGCTACTTGAAGGATTTCACGCGCCTTATGAAAAACACTGACGCTCCGTATCTTCAAATCGTTTACGACCAAGACATGAACGGTTCCGTTGACATGGAAAACGAGACGAAACATGGTAAAGTCGCCTCAATGGGAAGATAGGGCGAAGGTAGAAAAAGATGACACTCGCCAGAGTTTTCCCGAGAAAGACGAACGCTACGCCGGAGGATGAATACGCTTTTGTCGGTCTTCCTCCAGCTATATTGCCGGAGGATATAACAGAAATTCATATATCCACGGCATTCACCTATGACATCGAAGAAGCCGAAAGACTCTATGGCGCATGGTCGAAAATCGCGCCATGTTCCATAGGAGGCCCGGCCACAGGACAGCGGGGAGAGGATTTTGTTCCGGGTAAATACCTCAAGCAAGGTTATGTTATTACTTCGCGCGGATGTGATGGTTCATGTTGGTTTTGCGTGATTCCAAAACGTGAGGGGTCCGTGAGGGAGCTGCCGGTCCGCGAGGGACGAAATGTCCTTGATGACAACTTACTTGCCTGTTCGGAATCTCACATACGCGCCGTTTTCAAAATGTTGGAAAGACAGAAAAAACAAAAACACCGAACATTCTTTACTGGCGGTCTCGAAGCCGCGAGAATCCAAGAATGGCATATCGAGTTATTGAAAAAGCTGCGCCCAAAGGAAATATTCTTCGGCTGCGACACGGAGGAGAAATTTCATCATCTCAGGGAAGCGTTAAAACTGTTCAAAGAGGCCGAATATACGAGTCGGAACACGCTTCACGCCTATGTCCTGATAGGTTATCCAAAAGACACGCTCCAAGACGCTGAAAAGCGTCTGGAGCGTGTCAAGGCTTTGGAGGTATGCCCTATGGCTATGCTTTACAGGGATGTGTCAGGCTTCGTTAAAGAACCAATAGCGGACTGGAAACGTCTGCAACGCTTATGGGCAAGACCGGCGCTGATTTATCGGAAATTATGACACTCCCATCGCGCTAAAAAGAGTCGACAAGGTACGCCAAAAATAATGTCAACTGCTCCGAAATCCTCATATCGCGGTGTCTTAACATCTTCAAATATGGTCTCCGCAATCTCAGAAAACCATCTCGACAAGGTTGTCGCTCTTTTCAGGAGGAGCTATCTTCGACCGTCTGCCCATCTCAAAATCTTGGAAATATAATTGCTGTGTACCATAGACAGCAGAAAACCCTGCCGGAAAGATGAGCATATTACCCGCGTCTGTGACATCTCCTCTTGAGTCTTTCCTGAGCCCCGGAAGCCTCCTGCA
>BNVG01000063.1 GCA_025997935.1 Synergistales bacterium
TCGCGGCAGAGCGTACGACAATATCTTCATAGAGCGACTGTGGAGAAGTCTGAAATATGAGGACGTATACTTGCGCGGCTATGAAACTCCCCGCGCGGCCCGTGTGGGCATAGCGAAGTATCTACGGCACTACAACAACGAACGATTGCATCAAAGTCTGAACGACAAGACGCCTGCATCCGTCTACTGCGTTAAAGATTCATGTACGCAAGTAACAATTAGCAAGAGGTAAAACCTGACAAATTTCATGCCTAAAAAATGTCTTGACAAAAGGGAGCACTTTACTTATTCGCCAGCGCTACGTCCTTATTCGCGACGACGGCTTGCCATTTAGCGTTAGCTTTAGCGGTCGCCTCGCGGGTTGCCTCTCGCCGCGCATGTCCCAACGCCGACGCTTCATTATGACGCGCAAGCGTCCTTAGACGCTCTATCTCCTTGAACTCGTCAGTGGCGGTGATACCACTGATTTTCTGTACCGATTTGCACATTGTATCCGGGCTTGGTCTGACCGTTTCTCATATGGTCTTCCTTCATCCGCATGAAGGTGGCGTCATGGTCTGTCTTACTGTAACTACGACGCGCTTGCAGGATTTCTTCCTGTTTCTCGTATTTCTCCATACGTGGAATGTAGTCTTTTTCTATGGCTTTTTTAGCTTTCTTCAGGTCTTTGACCTTATCCTTGTTGTTCTTGTTGTTCTTGCCTTCTTTTTCTTCTTTGTCCCGGGCTAACATCTCGTCTATCTTCGTAGCCGCTTCACGAATGGATTCGCTGTTGATCTCCTTACCGTTTCCCATCTCCGGCAAATCAGCGTCACCAAATTCGGCGTTTTCCTCTTGTTCGATGATGTCAATTGCCGCAAGATGTTCCACTACTTTCCTCTTTAGGTTCTCTTTATAGCGCTTAGTACTCTTACTCCATACCCAGCTGTATTTATTCGCGTTTGCCTCAATTTTTGGAAGATTTGCAATACTCCTTGCTCAGAACATTTGCGACAGATTGTTTTTCGGACATGGACAGTGGCATATCAATGACTCCTCCCTTTGTAGAAAGAGTCATTTTCGAGTACTTTTTTATTATGAGTCAACAATTGTATTTCGAGTACTTTTTTGTGAGTCAACGCGAGCTATTGACAATATCGTATATCGATGGTATTCTGATGGTATTCTAAAAAACATAGAAAGCTCTCCATTGGACATGGATCAATAATGAATACCATCAAAAACGATAGACTCTGGATCAAGGCTTATGACTGGATAAAAAAAGAAATTTTCAACGGCAGCTTAAAAGAAGGTATGCCTTTAAGTGAAAGTATGCTGGCGCAGGAAGTAAAAATCAGCCGTACTCCGATAAGGGAAGCTTTGTCTGTCCTGGAGCGTCATGGCTATGTAACGCTTGTATCCGGCAAGGGCGCTTTCGTCTCTTCGATATCGATGGATGTGGTGCGAGAAATTTACGAAATCAGGAGATTGCTCGAGCCGTATGCCGCGCGCACGGCGATATATCATATACCGGATGACCTTTTGGATAGCGCGGAGAAAAACTGGCTGAGAATCCAATCCTTGATTGAAAACGGCATTGAGGTGAATTGGCCGGGGGTTGCTTCCCTTGATAAAGATTTACACGTTATGGTGACAATGCATACGGCAAATAGGCATATTCGGGATATTTTGTTGCCATACAACGCGCAAATGGAACGTTTTCAGCTCTTATCGGCAAAAGCCTTGGCGAATGTAGAAGAAACGACCAGACAGCACCTCAGTATCATCGCATGCATAAAAAAGAAAGACGAAAACGAGCTCGCCGAGCTGTTGCTGGAACATATTATCTCAAGCGAGAACAATATACGAAAGCTTTATTCGCCTTATTTATCCTAATTCGTATTCATGACGGCGCTGAAACGGGAGAAAGTATTTTTTTTGACTTCTTTCGGTATACCGTAGGTATTTTAATGGTAGACAGTGGATGCGCATTCTCATAAACGCCGTCAATATAAGACAATATGGAGGGGAAAAGTTATGGAGCGATTTTGGATTGTTGATGACGAATGGCCGGATTATGAGGCGGAGAGACAACTTCTGCAACAAGCGCACCCTGGCTGCGAAATCCTAACCTCAAAATCGGTAAACCCGAAGGATCTGGAGGAATTTGGATCTGTCGCGAACGCGTTGATATGCCAGATAAACGTGCCGGTCGACCGGAACCTTTTGGAGAAATTGAAAAGCTGTAAAGTTGTTTCTGTGTACGGCGCAGGGTATAACAATGTAGACGTCAATTCCGCACGAGAGTTACACATTCCCGTCACCAACGTTCCAGGGTATTGCGCAGAAGAAGTGGCTGATTACGCGATAGCGGCCATATACTCCCAAAATTTGAAGCTGTCTTATTACGCCGACCATATGTCGAATGGCTTATGGGGCGCGCACGCCATCAAGAAAAAACCTCGCCGCGTCTCCCAGTTGACGTTGTTCGTTATTGGCTTTGGCAATATAGGCCAAAGACTTGCCGCAAAAGCCATAGGTCTTGGCATGAAGGTTTTATTCCACGACTCTGTGGAAAACGCGGCGCTGGAGGAAAAAGCCAAAAAAATTGGCGCTCATAGGGTATCCTTGGAAGAGGGGCTTGCGCAAGCGGATGTCGTCTCGTCGCATCTGGCGCTCACCAATGAAACCAGAGGCTTTTTTTCCGAGAAGACATTCGCCCTGATGAAGAAAGAGGCGCACTTTATCAACGCCGCGAGGGGCGGCGTCGTGGACGAAGCGGCTCTTATCGAAGCCGTAAAGAATGGAACCATCGCGGCGGCCACTTTGGACGTTATCGTCAATGAGCCGCCTAAATTGGATGATCCGATTCTGCATACCGAGAATATCTGCGTTACGCCGCACATCTCTTATCTCACCGAAGATTCTTTGCATGAATTGAAATTCCGCGCGGCGAGAAATGCGTCGGATGTCCTGTTGGGAAAGAATATTCCTGAAATAGTGAACAAGTGAACAATCGCTATTGAGCAAGGGGCTTGAAATGCCGGTTAAGCCGCTGGTTTTATGCCGGGCTTATTAGAGAAAGAGGGGGAAGCAGTTGAAAAAAATAGCAAGCGGGAACGAAGCGTTGGCTTACGGGGCGTTGCGCGCGGGGGTTAAGGTTGTCGCAGGTTACCCTGGGACGCCATCCTCCGAGGTTATAGCGAGTTTGTTGGAAATGGAATTACCCGGAACTCATGTCGAATGGAGCACCAACGAAAAAGTTGCCTTCGAGGTCGCCGCAGGGGCCGCAATGGCCGGACATCGCGCGCTTTGTACAATGAAAATGTCCGGTCTCAACGTTTGTTATGATTCCTTAATCGGCGTTGCGTATTCGGGATGTATCGGCGGGCTTGTCGTCTATGTATCGGACGACCCGGGAGTGAGCGCCGGAATGTGCGAACAGGACACGCGCGTATTTGCCGAGATGGCGGACATGCCGATGCTTGAGCCGTGTTCGTTGCAGGAAATTTACGACACGACAATCACGGCGTTCGAGTTGGCCGAAAAAATAGGCGGCCCCGTATTTTTGAGACTTGTGACCAACAATTCTCAATCTCATGGGGTTATCGAACTTGAGGACAGAACGCCGCCAAAAGAAAGCGCCCCTATGCCGCCTTATGATCCTGCCAAATATACCAAAGCCGGCGCTCTTATATGTATGCAGCAGCATCGTGACCTGATCAGCAGATTAGAAGCCGCGGAGAAATATATAGCCGACAAGGATCTCAGCAAACTCGACCTGAAAAAAAAGGGCGGGCTTGGCGTCATTTCGGTGGGGATAACCAACGGCTACTTGTGCGAGGCTATGGATAGGCTCAAAAACTCCGGAGTGGACATCTCGGACATTTCAACGCTCCGCTTGGCGGCAACCATTCCACATGCGAAAGACAAGATCGTCTCTTTGCTTGGCCATTGCTCGAAAGTGATCGTCGCCGAGGAATTGGAGCCTCTGACAGAGAAATTTTGCTTCATGGAGGCCTACAAGAACAAACTCGACGTCCAATTTTTAGGGAAAGAAGACGGGACGTTCAGCCGTATCGGTCAATTTGACGCCCTTCTCTTGGAGACAAGCATCCGTAAGGCATTAGGGATTCATAAAACGGAGGCCTCGACGAGCGAACCGCCGGAGCGTCTGTGCGCGGCGCGTCCGATAGGTTTTTGCGCAGGCTGCCCGCACCGCGGTACGTACATGGGTTTGGAGCAGGGGTTGAACGCCAGCGGATACAAAAAAAACGAGGCGTTTATCACAGGCGACATCGGCTGTACGATTTTAGGCAGTTGCCCTCCCTTTGACATATTGTGGACGGAGCTCTCTATGGGGGCCAGTATTCCGTTTGCTCATGGCGTGGCTTACAGCAACATCCCGGCCCCGGTCATCGCCACCATTGGCGACTCCACATTTTTCCACGCCGGTATTCCGGGGCTCGTTAATGCCCTTCAGCACGACATAAACATGCTCGTGATTATTTTAGACAACGGCTGGACGGCAATGACTGGAATGCAGATCAATCCAGGCACGGGGCAGGCGTCTCAGAAGAAAAATTGGAAACAGCTTGATATAGAGTCCATCATACGCGGGTTAGGCGTCAAGAACCTTTGGACAGTGGATGCGTATGACGTTAAATCAGTTGCCGGCGCAGTTGAGCAGGCATTGAAAATTAACGGACTGAAGGTAATTCTTTCTCGCAGAGAATGCGCAATTCAGGCGGCGAGGCAGAAGGTGAAATATAAGCCTATCACGTTCACCCCGGAATCATGCGTGGGCTGCAAAAAATGTATCGACGTAACGGGTTGCCCTGCGATCGAACTCAAAGGGAAAGTTATCGCTATTGATACCATGCAGTGCAACAATTGCGCGCTTTGTACGGGGGTTTGCCCCACTAAGGCTCTTTGTGCCGCAAATTAGGAGGCGTAACCATGAATAATTTTTTTGATATATACACGGTAGGCGTAGGCGGACAAGGTCTATTGACGATATCGGATCTTATAACGCAAGTATCGGCGGAAAAAGGGATTGGCGTCAATTTTTTCCCTACGAAAGGAATGGCGCAACGCGGAGGGTTCGTAAAAACGCAGCTTCGCCTTGGGCGTGGAATGGGCAGTTATTCCCCAAGCATCTCTCCCAAGGGCGCTGATCTCATCGTCTCTATGGAACTTTCCGAAACCCTCAAAGCCGTACGTTACGGAAAACAGGGAGCGGATTATGTCATCCTGGGGCTACGTTGGCAGCCGACTGCTGTTATGTTGGGCAAAGCCCCGTATCCCAGCGAAAAACAGGTAGCGGAAGAGATACGCAAAGCTGGGGGCGTAGTGCATTACTTCGACCCCGCCGACATGCCCGGCGATATGCACAGCAACATCTATATGCTTGGCGCAGTGTACGCGCATTCGCGCCTGCATGACTTTTTTACCCAGAGCGACATCGAAAAAACCGTCACCGACAACTGGAAGAACGCGGCGCAGAGCAACGTGGAAGCATTCCGCGCCGGATGTTCGGCATCTATAAAGGAAATATAGTCTCGCCCTCAGGAGTCTAAAAAATAGCTTGAACAACAACCGAGTATCTCACTATCGCGAAGTGTTCAAGCTATTTTTACTAAGCTCCTTGCCCCATTGGCGTATTTCTCTCGAAAGGCAGGTAAACGTATAGATGGATCTAAAGGCGATGTTTTACCCCGGCTCCGTGGCTGTCTTTGGCTCCGCCGGAGAAGGAAAGTTAGCTAATATTCTCGCTGGCAGATTATTGGATGGCGGTATGAAGCGGGTGTGCATAATCAACCCCAAGGGCGAATCTGTACGCGAAGCGCGAGGTTATTCTTCACTGTCGGAACTGCCTGACCCAGTGGAGCTTGCCGTAATCGCATCGCCGGCCAACACCGTTAAAAGCGTTTTGGAAGATTGCGGAAAAACGGGCGTCAAGGCGGCAGTAATTATAAGCTCTGGCTTCTCAGAAGCGGGAAACGCTCAAGGAGAACGTGAACTGACGGAAGTCGCAAAGCGATACGGCATACACTTCATCGGTCCGAATTGCGCGGGTATGATCAGCACTCACGCCCATTTGGTCGCGACTTTGGAGACGGCCCCGCCTATGGGGAATATTTCAATTATATCTCAGAGCGGCGCCGTGGGCGGATCGTTCATGGCCCTGTCGGCGGGAGACGGCGTCGGGATAGCCAAGTTTATCAGCTACGGCAATGGCGGGGATCTCACCGTGTTGGAGCTGTTGCGCTACCTCAAGAACGACCCGGAAACGAAGGTCGTCGCGCTGTATCTCGAAACCGTTCCCAACGGTCGCGATTTTATGCAAACGGTACAAGAAGTGTGCGATGTGAAGCCCGTTGTCATCGTCAAGTCCGGGCGCACAAACACCGGTCAGCGAGCGGCTCTTTCTCATACGGGGTCTATGGCCGGCGCCGATGTCGTCTGCGACGCGGCTCTACGGCAATGCGGAGCGATTCGCGTCGATACGTTGCAGGATCTTTTTGAAATATGCAAAGGATTTGCTACCCTTCCGCCCGTAAAGGGCAAAAATCTATCCATAGTGACGAACTCCGGCGGGCCTGGCGTCATGACGACGGATAAGGCCGAAACAAGCGGCTTGCTGATTGAAGAAACGTCGGACAAGGTTAAACTTGAACTTCGCAAATTTCTCCCTTCATTTGCCGGTATACGCAATCCAATCGACCTGACGGTAGAGGGCACTGGCGAGCACTATGAACAAGCAATCGTAACTTCGCTTACCGAAAGCGACGCGGTCGTCGCGTTGTATATCGGAACGCCGTATTTGAGAGCAATGCCCATCGCCGAAGGCATTGCGGCGGCGGCAAAGAAAAGCGGCAAACCTGTCGCCGCCGTCATGCAGGTGGGCGTCGATATCGACGAGAGCCAAGCGTACTTGCGGGAGCGGGGAATACCCTGTTTCTCGTCAGGAGAACGCGCGGTCTCGGTTATCGCCGCTATGGCCGGATATGAAAAGCGGCGCGGCGCAGGAAAAGATGGATGCCTCGCGCACGTTGACGCGATTAAAAACGCGTTTGAGGACAAGGACAAACGTCTTTTGGAGCCGGACGCGATGAAGTTGCTCCGTGAAAGCGGAATACCGGTCCCGAAATTCGCGTTTGCCCAGAGCGAAGAAGAAGCCGTCAAGCAATGTGAAGAAATCAGTTATCCGGTCGTCATCAAAATTGTATCCCCTCAAATCGTCCACAAGTCGGATTGCGGCGGAGTCGTCCTCAATGTACAAAATGCGCAAGAGGTCCGTACCGTGTTTCAAAGGATGGAGAAAATAGGCGCGGGTCAGGATTTCAAAGGGATAATCATCTACCCGATGCTGAAAGGCGGAAAAGAAGTCATTATCGGCCTTTCACGGGATCCGAGCTTTGGCCCTCTTGTTGCCTTCGGAATGGGCGGCGTTTACACCGAGGTGTTGAAGGATATAACTTTCCGAGTGGCTCCCGTGAGCAAAAACGAAGCTCTTGAGATGATCCGGGAGATCAAAATGTACCCGCTCCTTCGCGGAGTTCGCGGAGAAGCTCCGCTCGATGTGGACACTTTGGCCGAAACCATCTCCGCGTTTTCGAGATTGCCGCTTCAATATCCCGACATTGTCGAGGCGGATTTGAACCCGGTATTCATGTATGAAAAAGGAGTCTTGGCTGCCGATGTAAGGATATTGGGATGACGAGAATCACTCTTGTCGTCATAGCGTTTTTGCGATAAACGGTGGGAAGGAGAGGCATTGATGGAACTGACAAAAGATCTGAAAGATATGCTGGAAGGCAAATATAGCGAGGGCGCCGCGTTGGCGCTTAAAGTTCAAGTTGGAATAGGGGAATGCTTCAACGCGCCCAGAATGGTTCCCATTACCAATTCTCATGTGGCCCTCAGCAATCAGGAGATGGATTTATGGTTTGCCGAAAAAATGGTCGGCCTTGGGGCGCGCGCCAAAATTTCTCCGACGGTCAACCCCGGTTTTTGCTTGTCCTACTTCAAGCAGCACAACATGGTTACGGAAGAAGAAGCGGAGCATATGAGTCGCGTTCACGAGGCGTATAAAACTCTGGGCTGCCGCCTTACATATAACTGCACGCCGTATATGGACACAAATGTTCCGTTTCCGAATGAAATCATAGCTTTTTCGGAGTCCAGCGCTACGCCTTACGTCAATTCGGTATGGGGAGCGAGGACCAACCGCGAGTCTGCTCAGTCGGCGCTCTGCGCTTCGATTACCGGAGTTGTCCCCGAGTACGGACTTCTTCTCGACGAAAACCGCAAGGGCGACATTTTAGTCGAGGTAAAAGCGAAGATGAGCAGCGATTTTTCCTACAATTTGCTCGGCTACATGGGCAAAAAGATAGGACCGGGCATTCCCGTATTCGTCGGTCTTGAGAGCTATGTCTCTCCCGAGGCTCATCGTAATCTGGGCGCCGAATTGAACACATCGGGTGCATACGGCATGTACCACATAGTCGGCGTCACTCCAGAGGCTCCGACCCTCGATGCGGCTTTTGGCGGAAAGAAACCCAAACGCACCGTCGTGATAACGGACGAGGACTTTGAGCGCGTTTTGGCAACCGAGATATCAGACCCAGGTAATCGGAAAATTGATTTTGCCCTTTTCGGATGCCCGCATACCAGCATCAAAGAAGTGCGGTACATCGCCAAGGCTCTGGAGGGCAAGAAGCTGTCTGTGCCGCTGTGGATAATGACATCAGCGCTTACGAAGTCCAACGCGGAGAAGATGGGTTTGCTTGATATTTTGAGAGCGGCGGGCGGCGAGATTGTCGAAGATACCTGTTCGGATCAGCCGTGCTGGCATCTCTACAAAGGCAAAGTTGGAGTTACTGAATCTCCTAAATGCGCTTATTACCCACGCAAGAGAGGCCTGGAATTCGTCATTCGCGATCTCGATACATGCCTAAAGGCCGCGTTGGAAGGAGCTGTCATCTGATGAGCAAAAAAGTTTTTTCGTGTCACAAAATTTCCGAGGGTGTTGGCGAAGGGGAGGTCATTATTTCCAAAGACGAAATAATGTTTTACCTTGTGCGGCCCGAGACAGGAGAAGTGCTGGAAAAAGCGCACGACATCGAGGGGCGGAGCGTTGCGAAAAAAGCGATTATTTTCCCTGGCGGCAAGGGCAGTTCTGTTGTGCAAAGCGACGGCCTTTTTCAATTGATGATGCACAAAAACCAACCGGCAGCCATGATTATCCAATATCCTGAGACTGTCTTGGTGGCGGGCGCAATTATCATGGAAATTCCAATGGTGGACAAAGTGGAACCCGATTTTTACCAAACTGTGAAAGATGGCGACCACATCCGCGTGGACGCCACTAACGGGACGATAACAATTTTGTAAATTCTCTCGGGGCATTTATATGACCCGGCATTCGTTTATCGCAAACATGCCGGGTCATAATATACAGAAAACAATAAATTTTCGACAGGAGGTGCGCCATGCCTGTATTACTTGAGAGCGATCTGAATTTTCCTCTTCCCCGTATGCATAAAGTGAAGCAAACGTTTCCTCGGCCTAAGCTGGACGGCATTGAAGAACGTATTATCACGGAAATGCGCAACGCGGACATCAAAGGGAAGATAAAACCCGGAGCTAAAGTGGCTGTCGCCGTTGGCAGCCGCGGAATAAAAAATCTTGAGCTCATTGTCAAGACCGTGCTCAATCAGATCAAGGAAGCGGGCGGCATCCCCTTCATACTCACCGCTATGGGCAGTCACGGGGGCGGCGCTCCCGAAGGCCAGCGGGAGGTGTTGAGCTCATACGGCATCACCGAGGACAAGATGGGCGTCGAGATAATAAGTTCGGTCGATGTGGTTTCTCTTGGCAAAACAACCCGCGGCATCGACATATATTTCGATAAAACCGCATTGGCGGCAGATTTGATTGTCCCTATCAACAGAATTAAACTTCACACCGACTTTGTGGCCGATATTCAAAGCGGACTCTGCAAGATGCTGGTCATCGGCCTTGGAAACCACATTGGCTGCACCGCTGTGCACGAGGACGATTTTGACACGTTTGGCGACACGATACTCGAGGCGGCTGGGAAAATATTGGAGGCCGCCAAGGTGGGTTTCGGGATTGCGATTGTCGAAAACGCCTATGACGAAACCGCCATTATCGAGGCAATTCCATCTGAAAAATTAATAGAGCGCGAAAAAGAGCTCGTGAAAATCGCCAAAGGGAACATGCCGACTCTGATGATTCCTGAAATCGACGTGCTGGTGGTGGAAGAAATCGGCAAAAACATTTCCGGCGCCGGATACGACCCGAATATCCTTGGCAAAAGCTATCTGCTGAAGGAATTTGTTCTTCCCGTTCCCCAAATCAAACGCATGGCGCTGTTGGACGTAACCTCGGAATCGCATGGCAACGCCATTGGCATGGGCGTGTTCGATGTCGTTACGCGCAAAGTGTTTGAAAAGCTGAATCTTGAGCAAATATACGCCAACGCCATAGCCGTAAAATGTCCCGAAGACGCGAAGATTCCCATCATCGCCGACACGGAAGAAGAAGCGGTGCGGATAGCGATACAGGTAGCGAGAGGAGTTGATAGAAATCGGTTGAAAATCGTCAAAATCAAAAACACATTGGATTTGGGAGTGATTGAAGTTTCCGAAGCGCTTTTGGGCAATGTCGAGAATAACGAAAATCTCGCTTTTGTTTGACTTGAATGCGCTTCCTTCTTCAGCCTGCACCATGCGAGGAGGGTGGTGATTCTTTAGGTTTGATACAAGGCTGTATCGATGGCTTTGAGCGCGCAAAGACCGGGAGGTGCGGGAAATGGCTACGTTGAACACGCAAAAGATTTCAATAAATTTCGGCGGTTTATGGGCTGTAAAAGATGTGGACTTTTTCATCGACGCCGGGGAAATTGTCGGACTTATCGGGCCCAACGGTTCCGGCAAGACGACGTTCCTCAATATCATAAGTGGAATTTACAGGGCCACCGGCGGCACGGTGACTCTTCAGGGCGAGGACATCACCGACTTGCGTCCTTTTGAGATATTCAAGAAGGGAATAGCGCGTACTTACCAATCCAGTCGCCTTTGCTGGGACTTGAGCGTCGCCGACAACATCCTGCTGGGGCTTTACACAAAGCAAAAAGTTGGATTCCTCGATATTCTCATTCATCCCAAAAAGACGAACAACGAAATTTACGAATGCCTTCAGGAGTGCATGGACGTACTGTGCTACTTCAATCCGGCGATTTTCAAGCGGCGCTATGACCTGGCGAAGGACATCCCTCACATCGACCGGCGGCGCATAGAGATAAGCCGGGCGCTTGTCGGCCATCCCGCGCTCTTTCTGCTCGACGAACCCACAGCGGGGCTGAACGACGAGGAAACGATGCAGATGATGGACGACATCTACAAGATAAAAGAAAAAATCAAGGATATCTGCATCATCATCATCGAACACGACATGAAGGTCATGGAGCGTGTCACGGAGCGTATCGTCGTTTTCAACGCCGGGCAAAAAATAGCGGAGGGCGCCTACCAGGAAGTTATCGGCAATGAAAACGTCATCAAAGCTTACCTTGGAGGAGCTGCGGTATGAGCGAATCAGGCGGTAACATCTTGGAAACACGCGGAATTGATACAAGTTACGGTC
>BNVG01000064.1 GCA_025997935.1 Synergistales bacterium
CCGACGAGTGGACTCTGCGAGACCTTGTGAGACAGTATTCCGACTTCATCAGCTACCCCATAGTGATGAATTGCTCCAAGTGGAAAGACAAGGTCGAGACCATAGAGGACGAGACCATAAACTCGCAAAAGGCGATATGGTGCAAACCGGAGAGCGAGGTGACGGACGAGGAATACCTCGAGTTCTACAAGCGCCTCTCCCGCGATTGGAAAGAGCCTCTGACGCGCTTTACGCTGAACGCCGAGGGAGCCGTCAGCTTCCGCGGGCTTATGTTCATCCCTTCGCAAGCCCCTATGGACTTACTCATAAACAACAAGGGCGGAGGCATAAGCCTCTATATCAAGCGCGTATTTATTATGAACGACTGCACGAGCCTCGTGCCTGAGTATCTGCGTTTCGTGAAGGGCGTAGTGGACTCAGAGGATCTGCCGCTGAATATTTCGCGCGAGATTTTGCAGGACGACCAGAGAATCCGCGTGATTCGCCGAAGCGTCCTTCGCAAGCTCTTCTCTCATCTTCGTAAAATGTTGGGGGACGAGCGCGAGAAATATGAGAAGTTCTGGAAGAATTTCGGGCGCGTCTTCAAAGAGGGCGCGGTTCAAGATCAGGAAAACGCGGACGCCATTCTGGAGCTTTCGCTTTTTTACTCGACGGACAGCGAGGCTTTGACTACGCTTGGCGACTACAAGAGTCGCATGAAGCAGGGTCAGAACGGCGTTTACTACATCATCGGGCGGGACGCCGCCGCTCTTAAAGGTTCTCCTAAATTAGAGGCTTTCGCGGCTAAGGGGTATGAGGTTCTGCTGCTCACCGACCCGGTCGATGAAGTCATAATGGCCCGCAAGCACGAGTATAAAGACAAGGATGACGAAACGAAGTTCCTGGACGTAAGCGCGGGAGACGTGAGCGCTGAAAGCGAGGATGAACGCAAAGAGGCCGCCGAGAAGCTCAAAGGTCTCGATGATGATTTCGCGCCGCTCAAAGAAAAAATCAAAAAATCTCTCGAGTCCGTCCTGAGCGACGTAAGGCTTTCCTCGCGCATGACCTCCTCTCCGGCCTGTCTGGTAAGTGACGTAAACGGCGCGTCGATGCAGATGGAGCAGCTCATGCGGGCGATGGGCCAGGAAGTTCCGGCCAGCAAACGAATTTTAGAACTGAACCCGGAGCATCCGGTGGTATGCGGCATGATGAAGTTGGCGTCGGTCGGGGACGATAGGGTGGAAGACTTCGCCTCCGTTCTTTATGATCAGGCCGTTATCCTTGACGGAGGGACTATTGCCGACCCGGCGCTTTTCTCGCGCCGCCTGTCCGAGATTATGAATTCGGCGCTCGAAGGTAAGGTGAAATCGTAATACGTACCTAAGATTATTAAGGGGGCGATTATCATAGCCGGTCGAAAGGCAACAAGCGGCGGCACCACTCCGCGCAAGAGAACCAAGAAAGAGACTGAGCCCAAAAAGGAAGCGCAGCTTTCTATTGAGTCCGTTTCGATTGACTCCAAAGAAGGCGTTGCGGGTGAATTTGTGGCGCAGTACGACATATCGTCAAAAGAGCGTTACGTCGATTCGACTTCACAGAAGTCAGAGTTTGACAAAGTCTTAGACGAGTTGGCCAACATCAGCAAAGACACTCTTTCCTGGAATATCATAAAGGCTACCGAGAAACATTTCGGCGGAACAGAAGAAGAAATCGCGCGCAAACTCGAGGCGTTTCTTGGGGCGTTTATTGTGAACGCCGCAACGGAGCTTTACAACAAAGGCTTAAAAGACGCCGCCTTCAGCAGATTGGAGCAGGCCAAAAAAGTCTTGGAGGCCAAACAGAAGTTAGAGAAGGAAAACGAGTCCGTCCGTGAGAAATTAGAGGAAAGCGCTATCGACGTATCCGATGTGCTTGGCCTTTCCTTTTGAGGCAATCCCAAACTGACCCAAACAATACACACCTTCTCATAAAGTGGAGTTCTGAAAGAGAAGGTGTGTATTGTTCGTTATATAATGCATTTAAGCACTTGAAATATGATATATATCTGCTTATAATTGATAAACCTTTTCAAATTTTGAGTATTTATTCAAATTAGTAAATTTATAGACAAAAGGAGGAGTGTTTATTGAGCTTAAATATGTTCATCCAACATTTCATCAACGCGTTGGGGTTGGGCGCTCTTTACGGCCTGATAGCTGTTGGATACACCATGGTTTACGGTATACTGCGCCTCATCAACTTCGCTCACGGCGACATATTTATGTTGGGCGCGTATTTCGTTTTCTTCGCGACCATTCAGTATAAGTTACCCTGGGGGGTTGGTGTAGTTATAGCAATAGCCGGAGCTACTATCGTCGGACTTTTGGTCGACCGCATAGCGTACCGTCCGCTTCGCAGCGCGCCGCGAATATCGGCCCTTATCAGCGCCATAGGAGTTTCGTTTTTCTTGGAAAACTTGGCGGTCGTGGTCTTCACCGGTATGCCGAGAGCTGTCGTCCAACCGGACTGGCTTATGCAACCCATTCCGCTCGGACAGTTGGGCGCGATTCGCCTGATTCCGCTCGCTCTCATGGTGCCTATCGTCTCGTTTGTCCTAATTGGCGGATTGCTCTGGATTGTCTACAAGACAAAGCCCGGCCTCGCCATGCGCTCCATTTCTCACGACATCGAAACCACGCGCCTTATGGGCGTGTCCGTGGACAGGATAATCGCCCTGACGTTTGCTCTGGGATCCGCGCTCGCGGCTCTGGCCGGCATAATGTGGGCCTTGCGCTATCCTCGCGTCGAGCCTTTCATGGGCATATTCCCTGGGTTCAAGGCTTTCATAGCGGCGGTCTTCGGCGGAATCGGCTCCATCCCCGGCGCTATGATCGGAGGATTGACGCTTGGGTTTGTAGAGATAATGTCCATCGCTTTCTTCCCTAATATGTCGGGATATAAAGACGCCTTCGCCTTCATCCTCCTTATCGTCATTTTGCTGGTTAAGCCCACGGGGTTGATGGGCGAGAAAATGGAGGAGAAGATATGAAAATACGCAATAGTGTTTTGACCTTTCTGGCCATAGCGGCGCTTGGGTATTTTCTTTGGTGGGCGCCGCTCAACCTCGACGGCTATATGCTGAGGATAATAAACCTGATAGCCATAAACGCGATTCTGGGGCTTTCGCTGAACCTTATCTACGGTATGGCGGGGATGTTTTCTCTCGGACACGCCGGCTTTATGGCGGTTGGAGCTTATGTCTCCGCGCTTTTGATTATCACGTCGGATCAAAAGGTCAGGATGTGGATTCTGGAACCCATAGCGCCCTGGCTTTTGAATCTGCACACGTCATTTATAGTTTCACTCATTCTGGCCGGACTCGCGGCGGCGTTTGTCGGATGGCTAATATCTTTGCCGGTGTTGCGGTTGGGCGGCGACTATCTTGGCATAGCCACTCTTGGGTTCTCCGAGATAATACGTATTTTGATAGTCAACCTGACGCCAATAACCAACGGTTCTCTCGGTCTCAAAGGCATTCCGGCGCATACAACGCTTTGGATGAGTTACGGGTGCTTGTTGGTGGCGCTCTTCTTTATGATACGGCTCATGAAAAGCAATTTCGGAAACGTCCTTCGCGCCGTCAGGGATGACGAGATAGCGGCGCGCACAATGGGCATAGACACCTTCCGCGTCCGCGTACTGGCGTTCACTCTGGGTTGCTTTGGCGGCGGCGTTGGCGGCGCGTTGATGGGGAACCTCATAACGACGATAGACCCAAAGATGTTCATGATAACGCAGACCTACAGCCTTTTGATGATAGTGGTCGTGGGGGGCTTGGGTTCCATTACGGGCAGTGTCTTGGGTTCTGTGTTGGTTACGACTATGCTGGAGTGGCTGAGGTTTGTGGAGAACCCCATAAACTTCGGTTCCATCCACATCCCCGGTATCCCCGGAATGCGTATGGTCATCTTCTCGGTGCTGCTCATAGCTGTTATTATCTTCCGGCGCGAGGGAATAATGGGGACGCGCGAGTTTTCATGGAACTGGTTTTTCCCCAAAAAGGCCGCTCCTGAAGCGAAAGGAGCTGTTGGCAAATGAGCGCGCTCGTCATGCAAAATAAAGCGCTGAATTTCGACGACGCGCTTCTCGAAATCAAAAACGTCACGCTTCGCTTTGGCGGTCTCACGGCGGTCAGCGAGCTTTCGGTAAAAGTGCCAAGAGGCGCGATAGTCGGCCTGATAGGCCCGAACGGCGCGGGCAAGACGACGGTTTTTAACGTTGTGACGGGTTTTTACAAACCGACGGAGGGAGTCGTCGAGTTTGACGGGAAAAAACTGACCGGACTGAAACCTCACAAAGTCTGCGCGGCGGGCCTCGCCCGCACGTTCCAGAATATTCGCCTCTTTTACAACGAGACGGTGCTTGAAAATGTAATGATAGGCGCTTACGTCAGGCAAAAAGGAGCGTGGTGGCAGAATATAATTCCGTTCAGTTTCCCCGGCGCGGCGAAAGAAGAAAGAGATATAAGAAGCGCGTCACTGGAGCTTTTGGCTCGCCTTGGGCTTGACTCGCATGCCGACGCGGTGTCTTCGTCCCTGCCGTACGGAGCGCAGAGGCGCCTTGAAATAGCGCGGGCCTTGGCGACAAAACCGAAATTTTTGTTGTTGGACGAACCGGCGGCCGGCATGAACCCGCAGGAGTCTCAGGAGCTTTTGGAGTTTATCCATAGGCTGAGGGACGAGTTCGACCTTACGATTTTGCTGATAGAGCATGATATGAAGGTCGTCATGGGCGTATGTGAATATATATGGGTTTTAGACAGGGGAGCGCTCATAGCCGAGGGGTCGCCCGAGGTGATAAAAGCGAGTCCGAAAGTCATCGAGGCTTATTTGGGAAAAGAGGGGCTTGTCGCCGAAGCCGGAGAGGAGGCCGCTCATGCCTGACGATAAAATGTTGGATATACAGAACCTGAACGTATGGTATGGCGGCATTCACGCCGTCAAGGGCGTAAACATCTCGATAAATAAGGGCGAGATAGTTACGCTCATAGGCGCTAACGGCGCCGGCAAGAGCAGCACGATTCGCTCAATTGCGGGGCTCATTCGCGGATATAAGGGATACATAGGCTACCAGCATAAGGGCGAGATGTTGCGGCTGAACAACCGCCAGCCCGAGGATATGGTGAAGATGGGCATCGCGCTGAGTCCTGAGGGGCGCAGAATTTTGCCTCATCTCACGGTCGAGGAAAATCTGTTTTTGGGCGCTTATACGCGTAGCGATAAAGTCGAGATAGAGAACGACATCGACTATGTTTACGAGCTTTTTCCGCGCCTGAAGGAAAGACGCGCCCAAAAGGGCGGCACGCTGTCGGGCGGGGAGCAACAGATGCTGGCTGTGGGCAGAGCGCTTATGAGCCGCCCCGACCTTCTTATGCTTGACGAACCTTCCCTCGGGCTGGCTCCTATGCTCGTGGCGGAGGTATTTAATATAATCCGCGAAATCAACCATCAGGGGAAGACTATTCTTTTGGTTGAGCAAAACGCCTTTGCCGCTTTATCTATCGCCGATAAGGCGTATGTGCTTGAAGTCGGAACCGTCACTATTGAGGGCGCTGGGATCGAGTTGCTTCAGGACTCAAGGGTCAAAGAAGCGTATCTCGGAGGTTAGAAATTTTTAATAGGCGAGAAGGGGAGGGGTATAAAGGCCGGGCAAGACTGATGCGGGTTTGTGTTTGCGCGTGAATTAGTTGGTTTTATGGGTGTTTTTTATTTATTAAGAGGAGGTTTACTTTATGAAGAAACTTTTTGCGGCTTTGTGCTTGGTAGTTTTGGCTTGTAGCGCTTCTTTTGCGGCGGATACCATCAAAATCGGCGTTGTGGCTACCGTGACGGGGCAGAACGCCTTTGGCGGACAGCTTGAGCTCGAGGGTATGCAGCTTGCCAACAGCCTGTATCCTGAGGCTTTGGGCAAGAAGATAGAGCTTATTGTAGTGGACAACAAGTCCGACAAAGTGGAGTCCGCCACGGCGGCGACGCGGTTGATTGAGAACGACAAAGTCAACGCCCTTATCGGGCCTTACGGCTCCGGCCCCACAATGGCGGCGGGCGAAGTAGCCGAAGTAGCCGAAGTTGTCCTGATGGGCACGGCCTGCACGAACCCCCTTGTCACAGAGGGAAAGAAATTTATCTACCGCGCCTGCTTCATCGACCCATTCCAGGGTGAGGCGGCGGCTAATTACAGCTACAACAAGCTCGGATACAAAAAGGCCGCCGTATTGACCGACGTTGCGAGCGACTATGCCGTCGGTTTGGCCAGCTTCTTCAAGTCCAACTTTGTGAAATTGGGCGGCACGATTGTCTCCGACCTCAAGTATCAGTCCGGCGACACGGACTTCACGGCGCAGCTCACCGAGATAATTGAGAGAGCCCCCGACGTCATTTTCATCCCCGCCTACTTCGCGGAGGGCGCGATAATTATGAAGCAGGGTTACGAAATGGGCAACAAGGCTCGCTTTATGGGCGGCGACGCGATGGACAACCCTGAAATCGTTACGCTTGGCGGCGCGGCGGTCGAGGGCTTCATGCACACGACGTTTGCCTACGACCCCTCCATGCCCGAGATGAACACAGAGGCCAAGGCTTTCACTGACGCCTGGATCAAGAAGTACGCCGACAAGGCCCCCAACGCCAACGCGGCTATGGGCTATGACGCTTACGTCCTTATCTATCAGGCGATGCTCCGCGCCAATAGCGCCGACCCCAAGGCCATTCGCAACGAGCTTGAGAAGACGACAAACGTGGCTACAGTCACAGGCATGACCAGCTTCACCACCGAGAGTCATGACCCCGTAAAGGACGCCGGAGTCGTTGAGATAAAGGGCGGCAAGAAGGTCTATGTAGATACGATAAAGCCGTAATAAGCGACCGAGGCTTATAGTTTTATCATCAAAAAAGACGCGCGTCACCGCGCGTCTTTTTTGTATACTGCTATAGGACTGCTTCAGAAACACCTCAAAACTTGCGCGCCAATTCGGGGCGACCTTTGGTCGCCCGCGTACGCGCGGCAGGGGCGGGGGCAGGGAGAAAACGGGCGATGTTGAAGACACGGGCGACCAAAGGTCGCCCATACGGCGGAAGACAAGATAGCCATAAAGGCGTGACCCGTAGGGGCGACCTGTGGTCGCCCGTGTCTTTTTGTCGTTCGCCCATGTCAGAGTAACGCGCAAAGGACGGGTGACAGGGAATTAAGGACGGGTGACAGGGAATTAAACACAAACGACAGGGAATTAAAAACAAACGACAGGGAATTAAAGACAAACGACAGGGAATTAAAAACAAACGACAGGGAATTAAAGACAAACGACCGGAAATTAAAGACGGGCGACCACAGGTCGCCCCTACGAAAAACCGGTTCTAAAACTGCTTCAGGAATACCTCAAAATTTGCGCGCCAATTCGTATGGGCGACCTTTGGTCGCCCGCGTACGCGTGGCAGGGGCGGGGCAGGGGCAGAGGGGCAGACAGGGGCTGACAGGGGACAGGGAGAAAACGGGCGATGATACGGCGGAAGACAAGATAGCCATAAAGGCGTGACCCGTAGGGGCGACCTGTGGTCGCCCGTGTCTTTTTGTCGTTCGCCTATCAGGGTAACGCGCAAAGGACGGGTGACAGGGAATTAAAAATGGGCGACCGGAAATTAAAGACAAACGACCGGGAATTAAAGACAAACGACAGGAAATTAAAGACAAACGACAGGGAATTAAAGACGGGCGACCACAGGTCGCCCCTACGAAAAAACCGGTTCTGAAACATGCGGATTAAAATAAAAAAAGACGAGGGGGGACGACCCCCTCGTCTTTTGTTGCGGTTATTCCAAGATATGCCTTAACCGCGCTTCTTTAGGAAGAGGCTGGCAGCGATAAGTAACAGTGTCGCCGCGCCGAATCCAGCGTTGCAACCACCGCCGGAGGAAGAGCCTTTTTTGCCAGGATCCGTTTCGCCAGGATCTGTTTTATCAGGATCCGTTTTATAAGGATCCGTCTTATCAGGATCCGTTTTGCCGGGATCTGTTTTACCAGGATCCGTTTTGCCAGGATCCGTTTCGCCAGGATCTTCTGCGGTGTACTTGAATGTCGCCTGTATTGTTCCGTTATCCGTCACACTTTCGAATTTATGAGTCGATATCGCGCCTTGAGAGACACTATCGACAACTACATCGGAGATTACATAGCTTGTATCCGGCTTGATGGCGAACTCCTGATTTCCGTTGTTAAGCACCACAATATTACCCGCGGGCGTGATTGTGCCGCCGGCTCCGGCGACAGAGGCTACGATTGTATAAGGCCCTACGCCATCGACTGTGAGTGTGCCGCTGCCCTCTTTAACGATTGTACCGTCGTTGGTGAATATAGAGCCGGCTATGCTACTGTCGATTGTACCGCTGTTGGTGATTGTGCCGCTGGCCTCGTTGTTGATTTCGGCGTTGGCGATGTTGGTGATTGTGGCATTGGCGTTGTTGGTGATTGTGCCGTTGTTGGTGATTTTGGCGTTGGCCTCGTTGTAGATTGTGCCGAGATTGTCGATTTTACCTCCAGAAGCGACCGTTATATCGCCCGTGTTGGTAGCAGTGTACAGCGTCTTGCCGGTATCGATCGTGAGCGTCACTCCTTCTCCGATGGTGAGAGCATGGGTGACGATGTTACTTAAGACGTAGAAATCGAGGCTTGTAAATGTAGTCTTAGAATCGCTATCCAAAACAGCAGCCATAAGCTTGCCAAGATCGCTGTCGCCTAATACTGATACGAAGGCGGAGTCGGTCTCGATCTTGAGAGCATTTGGCTTGTTGGCGGTACTAATGTCCGTGGCCTTTATGTAAGCTGCATTGGCAAGTTGAGTAAAGTTAGCATCGCCGAGCTTCAGGTGAGCACCATTAGTATCATCAACTGTAAGAGTTATAGGGGCGCCTGCTGCGGGTACGATTAGGGTTCCTATCTCGTTGTTGTTGCCCTTTATCTTGAATGAACCGGTACCGGTTACGCTGATAGCTTTAACACCACTAACGGTATCCAGTACAACGTTGGCTACGCTGGCGTTAATCACAACATCACCAGCGGCTACAGTTCCTGTAATCGGGTTAGCACCGGTAGAAGCGTCAGAATCGATGATAGTAAAAGTTTTCGAAATACTATCATATGTATATCCTACTGGTGTAACAGACGACGGATCTAAGTAAGGAAAGGTACCCAAGTCCAAAGTGGCCGCCCACGCCCCACCCGCAAAACTCAGCGCAAAAACAGTCAACAACAAACCCAAAAACAATTTCTTCATAATAAATAATTCACTCCTCTCAAAATGTATGAAACAAATAAACAAAACCAACGACTACCGCCTTGTGTGTTTTTGATACCTACGGGGGTCGAATAAGAACAACCGGTATGATTACCTTCTTCATATAAAAGTTCTCCTTTCATGGTCTGCGCCTACTTATGTAACATAATCTCAAATATGTTACATAGCAGACTAAATAGCAGAATAATTCAGGGGAAACGGCGGGGGGAAACTCAAACTTGCGTGAGGAAAACAAAAAAATATCGGAGCCGAAGCTCCGATCAACACAACAAAAATAACGCCTATGTAACATATTTGAGATTATGTTACATAGGCGTTACAATCTTTATATTCAGGAGGAACTATACTATGTCTACTACACAACCTATCAGAGATAAGAACCAAGTCCGCGAACTGGCGGAATATTACCTAAAACGCAAAGAACTCCGCAACAAGGGATCCCTCTTAGTTAATGCATGTCTACCTTACAGTAATAAAAAATCGCATAATACACCTTATTTTTGGAAAATTCTAACAAAGAACTCAATGAGGCCTTTGGAATAGACAGCGGACGATATTATCATTGGGAAGAACTGAATCGAAATGACAGGTTCTTTTGAAGATAAAAAGATTTGCGAGAGAAAGAGGAAGATCGACAAAGACGAATTGAAAAAGGCTCTTGAGGAGAAGCCGGATAGTTATCTTTATGAAATTCGCAGAACTCTTTGATTGTACCGCGCAGGCTATTTTCTACGCATTACGCAAGATGAAGATAACATATAAAAAAAGACGTTTACTTATTCCGAAAAGTCTGAGGAAAAACGAATTGGCGTGCAAATTTTGAGGTATTCCTGAAGCAGTTTTAGAACCGGTTTTTTGTAGGGGCGACCTGTGGTCGCCCGTCTTTAATTTCCTGTCGTTTGTCTTTAATTCCCTGTCGTTTGTCTTTAATTCCCTGTCTCCCGTCTTCTGCGCGTTACCCTGACATAGGCGAACGACAAAAAGACACGGGCGACCACAGGTCGCCCCTACGGGTCACGCCTTTATGGCTATCTTGTCTTCCGCCGTATGGGCGACCTGTGGTCGCCCGTTTCTTCAACATCGCCCGTTTTCTCCCTGTCCCGCCCCTGTCCGCCCTTCTCGTCCCTGTCTCGCGCCCCTGTCTGCCCCTGCCACGCGTACGCGGGCGACCAAAGGTCGCCCCTACGAATTGGCGTGCAAATTTTGAGGTATTCCTGAAGCAGTTTTAGAACCGGTTTGCGGAATTTGATAAACAAACAGCGAAAACAGACTCCGAAACCATTGTGTACGTCGACGAAAGCGGAGTAGATAAGTTCTATCAACGTGAATACGCTCGCGCGCCTATAGGACAAAGAGTCGAGGACGTGCGGCGCGGTAAAAAGCAATCTGCGCGCCGATTCGTAGGGGCGAACTGTGTTCGCCCGTTTTCGCACACCCGTCTTCGCACACCCGTCTTCGTACGCCCGTTTTCGCACACCCGTTTTCGCACACCCGTTTTCGCATACGGCGATTGTTCTCGCACACGGGCGACCAAAGGTCGCCCCTACCGAAACAATTACAAAAAAGAGAAGACCTTTCGGCCTTCTCTTTTTATCGTCAGCTTAGTCGAATTTTGTGTCGAAGTCCCAGGGCGCGCCGCCGGCTAAGCATCCGCCGTCTATATGAATCATCATGCCGGACATATAGGACGAGGCGTCGCTTGCCAAAAGAATCGCCGCGCCGACAATTTCTTCCGGCGTGCCGGGGCGTCCCATAGCTATACGTTCCTTGAGATATACGCTTCGCGTCGGGTGCTCCCACGTTACCGTGGTGAGGGGCGTTATGATGTGTCCGGGGGCCAAGGCGTTCGCCCTTATGCCGAACTTGGCCCACTCGACGGCCATTGAGCGCGTCAGAGCCGTGACCGCGCTTTTCGTCGCGCCGTAGACGCTACACCCGCCAAGCATACCCACGGAGTTGTGGGAGGCCATATTGATTATGCTGCCCTTGCGCTCCACGCGCATGTGTTTGCCGACTTCCTGAGAGATAAAATAAAGCCCTTTCAGGTTTATCTGCATTATGCGGTCGTATGTGCTTTCGCTCACGTCAAGAAGCCCCTCGCGCTTGTTTATGCCGGCGCAGTTGAACAGCACGTCTATGCGCCCATAGGCCGCGATGACTTTATCCACGCAGGTCTTTATGTCGTCCATCTTCGTAAGGTCGAGAACGAACGATTTAGCCTTGCCG
>BNVG01000065.1 GCA_025997935.1 Synergistales bacterium
GATTACGGGGCTGAATCGCTTCACGCTTTCGCATTGCGGCTCTCATACTCCCATGCCTACGCTTAAACCTCACCTCACGGCTTTGGCTCCAAGGCTTGGTACTGACTGCTTGCTAAGCTTTGTCAGGACGGGACTCTTACCCGGCTGTATTACGGGCACCGAACTGGCGCACTCCAGATTACATCAAACCGCCGCGCTTTATAAAGTGTAAACGCGCTCTCAAGCGACGCGCCCCTCTATTCCTCTGCCGCAGGAGCCTATCGGTTGTCTGCGTTCAGTTTTAATACGCGCTCAATGAAGAACCCTTCGCGCACTCCGTATTTGCTGATGTGTAGCTCTTCGCAGCCGAGCCGCTTAACGGCTTCTTCCAAAATCAGTAAGCCGGGGTAAAGCGTCAATACGCGTTCAGGAGCGTTCTTATATAGTGTTTGATACACGCCCGGTTCGGACTTCTCAAGCATACGCCGAATTGCTTTAACGTGTTTCGCCGGGAAACCATTTTGCGGAGCGCCAAACAGCGCTTGCGACATCTTTAACGCGGCTCGAGCTGTACCGCCAATACCAATTAATGTTTTGACGCTTGCGTTATTCCAATCGAAAGCGTTGAACAAATCGCGAATTTCATAACGCATTTTGCTCTTTTCGGATTTAGCGACAAGCGGTCCGCGCATAAACTTAGTGTATAGCCCGAGACACCCCACAGCCAAGCTGATTTTTTCCGTAGGGACGCCGTTGGAAAAAGACACAAGCTCGGTGCTTGCTCCGCCGATATCGATTAGGAAACCATCAGACAACTTTGTTCCGTGCGTAACGCCAATGAAATCGAGGTAGGCTTCTTCATCACCGGAAAGCTCCTCGGGGGAAAGCCCTGTTTCACCATAGATAATACTGATTGCGTCGCTCTTATTATTAACGTTTCGCAGCGATGCTGTTGCGAATACTCTAATATCATTCATCGGAACGAACTTGAGCGCTAAATCGCGGAAGCCGCGCAGAACCTCGCATACTTGATGAACTCCCCCGCGCTCCATGAATCCGTTACGCACATAGCCAGCAAGCCCAACAGCCTCTTTTTGGCTAAACAGAGTTTCAATTTCGCCGCCATTATATTCAAACACGCATAAACGCACCGTGTTTGAACCCATATCTATTACTGCGCTTGTCATAATACATCTCCTTGAGTATAGTTCTTTAACAAGGTTCATTATAGTTCCGCCGAATATAGAGCACAACAAAAAATGTATGCATTGCGTAAAATGTCGAAAAACATTCGCGAGTCACCAAAACCGGCGCGCTTTGTAACCTTAAGTACCGGAATTTTATATCGAGGATTAGAGTAGAAGCGTTGAAAAGCCTATAAAAATTTACATGGTGTTGCTTGCAAAAGCCCTCTCAGCGGGATTTCAATTTGAAATGGCTACAGCACAAGACATTATTTATGCCTCCCGTTAAATAATTTCCAAGAAAATTTCTGTTTCGTTAGCGCGTAAGGCTGCTTTTTTGTCGGAGCATAATTATTCGCGTATAAATTTTAACATAACTTAGATAACGGTCACATTATGTCCTACCCTCTGAATATAATCAAATCACAGAGTTACAAAGAGCTAAACACAATATCAGGAGGAGGACAATTCAAATGGATTTCGACGCCCAGAATTTCGACTACGAAGCGGAGTTTCAGAAAATCAAGGAGACTGTCGCCAAGCCTAACATATTGGTGACGGGCGCCACTGGCGCGGGGAAGAGTTCGCTTATCAATCACCTGTTCGGCGAAGACACGGCTCCGGTCGGAGAGGGGCGTCCCGTCACGAAGGGTATTCTTCCCTATTCCTCACCTAATTTGAGCGTCAATTTGTATGACAGTCAAGGATATGAGATAGATGACTGCAACGAGAACTATGAATACCGCAATAATATCTTGGGTTTCATAGACGAGCGAAAGAGGAGCGGTGACATAGAGACTCACATCCACGAAGTTTGGCATTGCGTCTCAGCGTCAGGCAAGCGCGTCACGGACATGGACATTGACATCATAGGCGAAATCAAAGAGCGGAATTTGCCCGTCGCGGTCGTGTTCACTCAAATAGACGGCGTGGACGAGGCGGAGCTTTCCGCTCTTGTCGGGCGAGTAGAGGAGGCGTGCGAGGGAGTGGTGCATTTTGCCGTATGCTGCGCTAAAGACGAGGAGGTACAGAATCGCTTGAAGGGTTATCTTCAATGGACAGAGCTTCTTGACTGGGCGACCGCCAATCTTGACGACGCCTTGCGCGAGGGCTTCATATCATCACTCAAAGGTTCTTTGAATGAGAAGCGAGACTTGGCGCTGGGGAAGATTATCCCGATATATACGGCCATTGCCTCCGGCGTCGGAGCGGTTCCCATTCCGTTTTCCGATATGTTCGCGCTCATACCGCTGCAAGTCAAGATGAGTATGCACATCATGAACACCTACGGGCTCGATAATATGAGCGGCGTCACATCAAGAGCCATAGAGTCGTTTGCCGTGTCGCAAATAGGAAGGTTAATAGCGAGAACGCTCGCCTCCAATCTGTTGAAGCTGATTCCAGTCGCCGGCGCGGTCGTTAGAGGCGCGGTAAACGCCACGGTAGCGGGCGCGTTTACCAACGCAATGGGCAAAGCCGTTTGTGAACTTGGTTATCGCTATGTTTACGACACTGTGGTCGAAGGCAAGAAAACACCATTGCCCGAGGCGTTCACATCAACAGCCTTAATCGACAGCATGTTCTAAAGAATATCCGAACAAGAAAGGACTTTGAAAGTCATGAAGAGCAACGAGCTTGCTACAAACGTCCTCATCATGGGCAAGACCGGCGTCGGGAAAAGCTCTTTTATCAACTATCTCTACCCATCCGCCAAACGCGAAACCGGCGCCGGCAGACCCATAACCGGCAGAGGGATTTACAGGAGCGTTCTGCGACTCGAAAACAACTTGGCGGTAAATCTGTACGACACATGGGGGCTCGAAGCTGGTCACGCCGCAGAGTGGAAGGAGATTATCTTAGGCGAGGTTCGCAAGCACGATATGCGCGACATCAAAGACTGGTTTCACACGATAATCTACTGTCTGTCCGCGAAGTCCGCCCGCGTGGAGTATTTTGAGACGGAGCAAATTAAAATGCTCCTCAGGAGCGGAAACAGAGTTATTGTGGTGATGACTCATTGCGACCTGGGCAACGTGAGCGGAGCGATAGACAAGATGACCGAGATACTGCTCGACGAGTGCGGCCTTAGGACAGGTGACATTATACGCGCGTCTTCCGTGCAAAAGAAACTCTTGGGCGGCGAGATGAAAGAACCCTTCGGGAGGGACGCGGCCATCGAGCGGATAACCGCCAACTTGTGGGAGTCCGTAGCGGAAAAGATACCGCCGTTGCTCAAATCTCACGGCACGGCACTAATTGAGCAATGGCATGATAAATGTCTGTCCCTGATAGACAACGACATATCTTTCTTCAACCATATGTCGAACAGCGCAATCAAGTCGCTCATGGACAAGATAAATAAACGCGCGCAAGATTGCAGAGCGGATTTTTCCAAGCTCGCCACGGACAAACTCAGCGAGGCTGTAATCTATTATTGCAACCTCCGTGAAAAATACGAGGAAATCCCCGCCGACAGCTTCGAGCGCGCTACAATAGACTCGCCGCACGTCTTTCATAGTTTCGCCGAGGATGAGTCTATGGAGGACAAGGTTATCGCTGTATGCGCAATGATAGTCGTTCCGTTTGTCATTCCATACGTCGCTGATTTCAGGAGGGACGAATTGAAGTACGAACTAACGCGGTTCAAGTCGCAAATGGAGGATTGGCTTGAGTTATACGTTGACGAGGTGCGGTTGCGGCTTGACGGTAACGATAAGGCTGAGACTGCGTTGGCGGTTGCAATATAAAGTCGTTTGGATAATAGAAAATCGGAGGTGAAGTCAATGTCATTACCGTTGTTATCTTTTGATCCTTTTGATTCTGTGGAAATAGCGTCGCGTGAAATTTACAAGACTTTTCTCAAAGACGGACAGTTGCCCGCAGATAAACTCATTGAGGCGGCTTGTGAAACAAAGTGTTCACGGTGTGGGCACGTGATCAAAAAAGGCGCGAAACTTATGGTGGCGTCGTATACGTATTATCCGCCGCGCAACCTATTCATCACATATGTCATAGCGCCGCCAAGGATACCGAAGACCGGCTACAAAATCCTGTGCGAGGAGTGCTCGAAAGACAGCACTATCAAGGGTGTTGCGAAGGAGACTTGGAAAAAAATCTTCGGTATTTTTAGGTAGGTGAAGATTCGGACAGCAGTGAGCAAGCGCCGCCTTGTCGGTGATTTGTCTTTTTTGCCTCGCGTTGCGTAGGTGTTGAGCGCGCAATGTGATACAATCGTGGCGAGGTGATATGAAATGGCTAAAACTGCAAGTCTGAACATCAGAATTGATCCTGAAACAAAATCAGGCGCCGAACAACTTTTTTCACAATTCGGCATTACGGTTACGGACGCGGTTAATATGTTTCTCCGCCAGTCCTTGATGGTCGGTGGTCTGCCTTTTGAACTTAAACAGCCTCGCCACAAAATGGAGACAGAGGCGGCTCTTCAGGAAGCTCGCGGGATTATAGTCGGACGAATCAAGACAAAGGCATATCACAGCGCGCGTGAATTGTCAGAGGAACTTGACAGAGAAATGCTGTCGGAGAACTGAACGGAATGTTTGAGTTGCACACTACTTCGCAATACCGGAAAGATCGTAAACTTGCAAAAAAACGCGGGCTTGACATGGATTTGTTGGACGACGTGATTCAACAACTTATAGAGGGGAAAACGCTCAATCCAAAACTAAACGATCACGCATTAACCGGCAATTACGAAGGTTTTCGCGAGTGCCACATTCAAAATGACTGGCTGTTGATTTACGCGCGTGACAATGACCAATTAGTTCTTGTTCTTACGCAAACCGGTTCACATTCTGATTTGTTCTGATGAATATTGAATTGCAAAGCAACACATGAACCTTAGCGGCGGCGAAGTGAAACATGCGCTACCTTATTAGCAATATCAACAGTTGGGCATATCGGCGGTCAATGTGCAATTTTTTAATTTTTCTCTTGAATTATTCAGTAAACCGCTATATTATAGTCGAAATAAACGCTTTATTGGGAGGATTTTGCAATGCGCGACCTTGAAAACATTCAAGAAAACGATGTAATCGAATTTATCACAGAAACCTCTGATTTGATAAAGAGCAATACGTCCGGGGATTTGAGTCGTTCAGCTGAAAATATCGTTACAGCTGGTGCATCAGATATTTTGGCCACCAGACTAACTAATGATGTTGAATTTTGGAAGTGGATGGGGCTTAACTATAATAACCTCGCAAAAAACAACTTGGCTAATCCCGATAGCATAGCTAAAAGCGCTGAAGCGATGAAAATAAGCATACAAGGCAAGGGTTATGAATGGGATTATATGACAAATCTGCGAAATGACCCTCGTAATATATTCTCAAGGATTGATGCCGGCATTGACCCGACACAACCGGGTATAGACATCACAAAAACTGATATGGTAACCGGAAATCAATCCACTTACCAAAACAAAGCGTACACAAGTAACAATTCTCTTGATTTGCATAACACGCCAAAAGATGCGACAGTTGTTACCAACTCTGAAAAAGTTGCCGACGCGAAAGCGCAAGGCTACAACACGGAGTCCTTCCAAGACAGTAAAATGGTTACCAAAAACACTCAAAGGCGTATTGCCGATGGTAAAGCCTACCGTAACACTTCATACACATTCAAAAATGTAGCTGGAGTTATGGCAAAAGCGGTAGGAATCGGCTTCGTTGTCGGATGTACCACTGAAGCGATTTTATGTTACAGACAATATAAAAACGGACAAATCACAAAAGAAGAATATATCAAAAATATCCTTGCATCCGGTGGAGAAATTGGCGTCACGGCCGCCGCGACTTCAGGGATAATGGTTCCCATTAGTGCCGCGATTACTGCGGCAGGACTTGCTAATCCAATCGCTATCCCAATTTCGTTTGTTATTGCCGGAGCTGTAAACAAGATTGTTGCTCCGGCTTTTGGCAGAGGCGATTATCTAAAAATTCTTAGAGATGCAAAGTATTACCGAGATTTAACGGATATGTCCGCCAACTTGGCAATTCAAATGGAACAGTCCGGCAGACAATTTCGTGAGTTTTTATACTCGGCGGCGGAGCAACATATGATTTTTCTGAAACAGAAAACCGTTGACGCAGACCTTAGGCTGAAAGACCAAAATCTGACAACCGCCTTAGGACATCTTTACAACGAAATATAGGAGAATAGAAACTATGCCTAATTTGGTTAGTTCCGCTGATTTGGATTATATGCTCAATCAGAACGACGCGCAAACTGAAATGATGATTGCGGGTATGATGTCGCTTATCAGTGATACCGACGCTAAAACTGACGCTATGGAAAAACAGCCTTGGTACAAACGTGTTATTTTTACTGTGTTCGGTAAAAACAAAGCCACAAAAGAAGAAATAAAAAGGAATTACGACAAACTTAGCGCATATACGGCAGAAGCTCTATCGAAGCTATACGAGCGCAATAAAGTATCCGAGCGTATAATCGTCAATCTTGGCGCGCAAATAAACGGAGTTTATGCTTCACATCTCATGTTGCAACAGTCGCATAATGAATTAAAGCAAATGCTTGGGGCATTCGTGACTAAATTGAACGCGAAGATAGAAAGCATTGATAAATTCAATATGCTCTTTCAAGAGATTACGCTCGGCGAATATGGCAATGAATTTAGTCCTGTGCATATATACAGAATCATGTCGCAATTTGATTTGCACATTTTGAAAGATGAACGCAAACTGAGCAATATAAAAAAAGTCATGCAAAAAGAATGCTTATTCCCCACCGAACCTGTGCAAATAGGTAATTATCTGAATTATATAGCGGATATGGAAGATGAACACCTCGGCGTCGTTTACCTCGAAGTGCAGGGGCATCTTTCTTCAAAAGTGGGTCAACTCACAGTCGGGGTTATTCAGAACTGGAATTATCTTCCGAGAACGGATAAGGCATTGAGCAGCAAGGGTAAAGTTATTCAAAATGTGCTTGTTGCGTATGATATAGACTCCTCGGCTGAAATTTCGTTTGAAGATGTGTACGATGAAATGATTGAAAACAAACAGGCTCGACCATTAGCGTTACCTGTTCAAGTTGAAAGTGAAAGTACGGAAGAACTGCTTGAGCAAGGAAAAGAATATTTGAATACAGAAGATTATGAAAAAGCCTTTGATTGCTATTTGAAAGCCGCAGAGCAAGGTCATGCCGAGGCGCAATGTGAGCTTGGATGGTTTTATTTTGGGTATTATGATTGTAAAAGAAGCGGTGTTTGCGAAGACAAAGGTAAAGCAGTTTTTTGGTTTAAGAAAGCCGCAGAGCAAGATGATGCCCGTGCACAATGGGCGTTAGGTGATCGTTACTATTATGGAGAAGGTGTGCAAGAAGACGACGAAATGGCTGTATTTTGGTTTAGAAAAGCTGCGGAACAAGGTAACCACGGAGGCCAGCGAAGACTTGGCGTATGTTACTTTTGGGGACAAGGTGTTGAACAAAATTATGAGACAGCAGTGCATTGGTTTAAGGAAGCTGCGGAGCAAGGAAATAGCAAAGCACAAAGATGGTTAGGCCATTGTTACTATTATGGAGAAGGTGTGCAAGAAGACGACGAAATGGCTGTATTTTGGTTTAGAAAAGCTGCGGAACAAGGTAATTCTGAAGGCCAAAGCGAACTTGGCGAATGCTATTATCGTGGTGATGGAGTTGAACAAAATTATGAGACAGCAGTACATTGGTTTAAGGAAGCTGCGGAGCAAGGAAATAGCAAAGCACAGTGGTGGCTTGGGCTATGCTATGAGAATGGTAATGGAGTTGTAGAAAATAAGGAAACCGCAGTGCTTTGGTATACAAAATCTGCTGAAAACGACGATGCAAAAGGACAATGTGAACTTGGTCGTTGTTACTATTTTGGCATTGGCATTACCGAAGACAACGAAGAAGCTGTGCTTTGGTTTGAAAAATCTGCAGAACAAGGATCCTCAAGGGCTCAATATTTCCTTGCGGGTTGCTATTACAGAGGTCACGGATTAAAAGTCGATAAACAAAAAGCCCTTGATCTGTACTCCGAAGCTGCCGCGCAAGGAGATGAGGATGCAATAGTAGCACTTAAGGAATTCTTCAATGGAGATGATGCCACTAAGAATGAAACAGTAGCAGATTTAACCGAAACACAACAAGCAAAATGCCATGGAATTATACATACAGCTTCAGCCGCTGCGGGAGCCGCCGCTGCCGGATTGGCTCAAATACCCTTATCGGACACTGCGGTAATTACCCCTATTCAAATTACAATGATAGTTTCTCTTGGGAGTGTATTTGACATTAGTCTTGCCGAAAGCGCTGCAAAAAGCCTAATAGCAGGATTAGGTGCGTCTTATGCTGGAAGGGCAGTATCTCAGGTTTTGTTTGGGTGGATTCCGGGGCTCGGAAATATGCTCAACGCTACTACGGCGGCAGGCATTACCGAAGCGTTAGGGTGGGCAGCTGTAGAACATTTCAAAGAACAAAGATAGGTAACGTGAGAGATTGCAAACAGAAGAACACTTGAAAGTTAATTTAATACTTAAAAAACCCTGCGTCACAGAGCGACCTGCCGAGCAGACGATGAAAGACCGGTATATTCATATAATGTGAAACTCTGTTAATTACGCATTATACGGCAGTTGTTCATTTGCCTACTTAAACAGGTGACAGGAGGAGCAAAAATGTCAATATACGAAGATATACAAGAGAGATTAACAACGATTTCAAAACATCCATTGGCTGTTTATCAAAAGAACTGCTACTACTCTGATTTCTTACGATTGATTGACGTTATAATTTCTGAGAAGATAACAAAAAAAATGAGGGCGCAAATCTTTAATAAGTTACTATTGTCAAGCAATAAGCCTTTCGACCTCTCTAAATATCTTCAAGGAGTGTCAGAAATAGTTATCTGCCATTATTTCAATACTCAAAATTATGTTACAGAGCTCGAAAAGAAAGTTAATCTTTTCAGCAATAATAAAGATGTCGATTTAAGCGTCCTTTATAATAACATTTGGTTTAATTTTGAAGTGAAGTGTCCAGAGTTACAAACTGTGGAAAATTCAGACTTGATAATAAATCAGGGTTTTCGAACCGCAGATAAAGATGCTTTCCGAACCAAAGTTACCCCTGTTATAGAATCAATTGCAAATGCTAATGGGTGTTTTAGCAATTTTCAAACTGCTAAAATTAACGATAATAAGGTATGCGATTATTTGAAAAGTTGTCAGGAAAAATTTGATTACGGGAGTAGCATCAATATACTTGTGTTGTCTATCCCGATTTCTGAGTTTACTGATTATTGGAATTATCTGTGCAACCCTTGGAGCGGTATATTGTACCCTGACGCCAGTCAACGCATAATTGCCCCGAAAGAACTTGATAAAACTGATGTTGTTTGGATAACTACTTTTGTTGATAAACACATTGTAATCAAAGAAAATCACAATGCGTGGTCAATTTCGGATGCGCTAAACATCCTTAATCTGAATCCATTTAGCAAAAAAATATCCGAAGATGATAGCGACTCTGAGAAAGGCTTAAAAGCACTACTTGACATAATACCCAATGAAACAGAGAGGTTTGATGTTTATGTTGCGGAATATTACGACAAACTGAAGAACGGTGAACTAAACAAGGATTCATACGGACTTATGATTCCAACCTATTTAGATGAGTATCACAAGGAAACATACAATCCCTAATCAAGGTACATTCTGAATCTTAATACAGTTTAAGGCTCGTACTTTTATAACTTCCGTATTTTTGATATTTTAGCCATTGATATATATCGGTTTTATTAACGATAATACGTAGGTTATTTTGCGATAAGCCTTTAAGGGAAGAGTTGCACTATGCTCATAAACACCACCGAATATCTTACCCCAATATTCGTCAGCAAAAAATGCAAACCCTTGATATGACTTAAACTTCATTGATTTAATGCAATGAAGTACCACCAGTAATTCCAAGGCTTTAAGTCACACCTGACGAATGTGGGCTCACCGTCGTGACCGACATCAAGTCGCGTATAAAAGCGGCGCAGCATCGCGTTCTGCTCGCCGCCAACGGAGAGTTGTTCGCGCTGTATCGGAGCATTGGGAACGCGATAAACAGGCACAGTATTTGATGCAACAAGTTCGTCGAAAATCTCGCCCGAGACATCAAGTTCGACTTCCCCGACGCAAAAGATTACTCGATTCGCAACTTGAAGTATATGGCGAAGTTTGCGCGGACTTTCCCCGAAGCCGAAATTGTGCAGACGCTGTCTGCACAATTGATGTGGTCGCACCTGACGACGTTGCTTGACAAGATTAAAGACCGCGAGCAACTGCTGTGGTATGCGGAGCGCAACAGCGAAAATGGTTGGACGGTCGATATGCTCAAAGAACAAATCGACAATCAGCTTTATGCGCGGCAAGCATTGACACAGAAGACAAGCAACTTTCATTCACGGCTCCCGATACCGCAGGGCGACCTCGCAGAAAAGACGATGAAAGACCCCGTATATATTCGATTTCATACAGTACCGCGAGGAAATGATTGAGCGCGAGATAGAGTCCGAACTTGTTAAGAACATCACGAAACTTCTACTCGAACTCGGTACAGGATTCGCGTTTGTTGGCAATCAGTATCATATCTTAGTTAAGAACGAGGATTTTTATATCGACTTGCTGTTTTATCATTTGAAATTGTGTTGTTATGTTGTTATAGAGCTCAAGCGTGGCGACTTCAAGCCGGAGTATGCGGGCAAACTGAATTTTTACGTTTCCGCCATTGACGATTTACTCAAAACCGACCGAGATGAGCCGACTATCGGCTTGCTTCTCTGCAAGGACAAGCGCGGAATGATTGCCGAGTATTCGCTCCGCGATATTGAGAAGCCAATTGGTATTAGCGAGTATAATTTGTTCAAGACGCTTCCGCGAGAATATGAGAATATTCTACCCACAGTGGAGGATATTGAAAAACGTATCGGTGATATTCCCGATTTATGAAATGAAACACCGTTTTCAAGCCCTATTCATCTTCCTACTCTTCACCTCTGTCACAAAATCCCCCTGACTCCGCAGCCACATATCAATCCCTTTGCCGAACACCTCAGCCGTGACCGTAACTGTCCCGTCATCCGACTTGTCTATAATCTCGGCGGTGGGCAGTCTATCCAAAACCGCCTCTATTGAGGCGCCCTTGTACTTAAACGTCACCTTTTGAAGCTCGCCGGGATACATAAACTGAACCCGCTTGCGAAACTCCCCGTCGCTGAACTTTTTGTGATACGGGATATGAAAC
>BNVG01000066.1 GCA_025997935.1 Synergistales bacterium
GCGGAGAGCTGTTTCCCGGCCGCCGTAGAGACGGTGACGTTGATCGAGCCGCTTCCGGCCTTCAGGCCTTTGACGTAGAGACTGCTGCCCGGTGCGGAGGCGTCCAGGGTCACCGCGCCGCTGGTTCCCTCGTACTTCCAGTCGTAGCTTCCGGTCAGTTCTGTTCCGGCAGGAGTCACATTCGGGGTCAGGGTAACGGTTCCGCCGACTTGGATGCTTGCCGACGAGGGAGATATGGAGAGCGTGGGCTCGTTCGTCCGCCATTCGTATGTCCATTTCACACCCCAAGTTTCGTTTATAGAAAGAATCAATAAACTCCTGTCTCCGTCTTCAAGCGGTGCTTTCCACGATTTAACTACTAATTTATCTGTACACGTCGCTACCTTAGCTTGACCTGGACCCAAAAGTACTTGTAAATAGCTCCCATAATTAGACTCAGTACCACCATAATTATCACTGACGAGACCTACATTAGTATCTTGCCACCAATCGAGACGGCCCTTCACGAGAGTATTATTTGTTTGTAAATCTACATTACCGTCATTTCGCTCAAGATTTGTTTTTGTTGAAATAATCCACTCAAACGGTATTGATACACCACTTTGCCCTGGTCCCACAACCTCTGGCGGTTCTTCCCAAGTTATTTCCCCCCTTTCCTCGGCTTGTTTCACAGTGTAGACGCTCATATCATCATCGATCTTTAAATTATTTCTATAGCTAAACTTGTTCTCGCTTATATCGCCTTCTATCGTCCCTGTGCCGAAACCAATAACAACATCACGCTTCGAGCCGAGAGATACAACATCCTTCCCCACCAACACCCAGGCTCCAGCCGCATGGGCCATATGCACACTGGACATCGTCAAAAGTATCGCCAGCGCGAAAACTGAAAACAGAGATATAAATTTTTTCACCTCAACACACTCCTTTTCGTAAACAGTCAATAGAATTTCTCGATAACCCCACGCGCAAAATCGTCACACCCTCGTCCGAAAAATTACGGTGTTCTCGAATCAAATAAGGCGGCCGGTCTCAAAAAACGCCCGGCCGCCTTGTGTGAAAAGGCGTTACTTTTTACGCGCGACCACCAGCGCCGCCAGCGCGAAAGCCACGAAGCCGAATGCGCCTGTCGAGCAACCGCCGCCGCCGCCGCCACTGTCATTGTCGGTGTCCGACGCCGTGACCGTCACATTGCAGGTCGCCGTGTATGTTTTGTCGCCCACTTTCGTAGTGGCGATAACTTTACCGCTCCCTGCCTTCTGCCCGCGGATGGTGCAGGTTGCGTTCTTCACTCCGCTGGAAGCCAGCGTCACGGAGCTGCTGACGAAATCCTCGTCTTTCCACTCGAACGCCGAGTACTGTCCCGCCGGAACTTCCACGCCGTTCTGCGTTATACTCGCCGTCAAAGTCGCTTCCTCGCCGACTTTGATTGTTTTGCTGGAGGGCGCTATGCTTACAGTAAAAGACTCGTCCTGCGTTTCTCCCGCCACCTCAATTTCCACGGTTTCTGTGTGCGTGAAAGTCTCTTGAATATCGTTATACCGGTCTCCCTCGTAAGGCGTACCCTTCCGGGACTTGTAGTTCACGTTCGTTACGGTCGCCGTGTAGGTTACAGTGGCCTTTCCCGGCTTTACCGGTGTTAATACCAGGGTCGGAAAATTAGTATCCTTCCCATCACTAATCGCTACTACAGATTCATCACCGATTGCGTATTTGTACGCTACAGTGTAATACACATCAGGCAAACCACTTAGAGTGTTGTAACCGCCAGTCTCGTAACCCGCACTTAATTTTTGAGGTGCTTGGAATCCTCCAATCTCGAGAGGGAGCGAATATTTTTTGGTGGCCGCGTTCCAAAGACCCACTGGCCAAAATTTATTAAAAGCCACTCTTTCATTCTGAGTGATTGTTCCTGTTACCTCTTTGGCAAATCCGGTCGAAACGCCTATCAAAACAACCAGAGCTAAAACCAAAAGCACGCTAAAAAATTTTCTCATTTCACACACTCCTCTTTCTATTCAACCGATTTTCTCAAAAAACAACCCCACGCGCAAAATCGTCACACCTTCGTTCAATCGACCACCCCTTTCAATCAGCTCTTGACGTTGAAGTCCCCGTTATCCAGTACCTGCCGACCTGTTTGCTTTCTCCAAATTCGGCGTTGATCAGAAAAGCGTCGTCTCCGTCGAGTTCGGTGAAGAATTGCTCGCAGTTTCCGTCCGCATACGGTAATGCAGCAGAGTTGCAGAACGATGTCACTATAAGGAAACAGAACCCCTTCTGTAAATCACCCCCCCCCCCCCAAAGGGGGGGGTGATTTTTTCTCACCCCCCCTGCATGAAAATTTCACCCCCCCCCTCTTTTTAGAATGCTATAGTCCCGACAGGCACTGAATTTTATAAAAATCATCCCCCCTGACACATTCTTGACCAACGTGGACAAGTACACGATAATAAATACGTGAAAGAAGGAGGGCTTAAAATGAAAACTCTATCGCTTGCCGAGGCTAAAACAAGTTTTTCTTCCGTCATCAAAGAAATGGTTTCGGGAACGGAAATAGCTGTGTCGTACGGCAAAAGGAAAGAAACCGTCGCCGTCATCGTACCTTATGAAAGGAAAGATGGAAGAAATCGCGGGAAAGACAGCTTGGCACACTGGAAGGGAAGATGGCTGCAGAATTCGCGGACGACTTCAAAATGACTGACGAGGAACTGATCAGCCTGTGAATTTGGATGCATACTTAGACCTGATGGACTGGCAGTTAGAACATATACAGGAAGGAATTCGCCAGGCAGACAGAGGCGAATTTGCGTCCGAGGAAGAAACTGCTGTTACGTTTGCAAAGTGGAAATCTTGAGAACATCATGAGGATACGTTTTACCAGGCTGGCCGATGAGGATTTAGAACAAGCCTAATTGTATCACCTGGCAAATTTTCTTCGCGCTTTCTTTTTCATCGAGGCAAGAAAGTTGTTGAACCCTTCGCTCATCTGTGAATTGTTGAAAGCGAACGCGATCAATTGTTCGTCCGCCCTTTCGAAGATCGTCTCGAATTTTCTGCCCTTTTTTCTCTGAATGATACGGATATAGCGGAGCGGGCTTTCCGGTAGCTCCCAAAAGCGATAATTTGGGTTTTGTCTGTCCATCTCGCGGGCATGTTCGAGGTGCGCGGCGTACTCTTCGGGCGTATAGGCAATCGGTTCCGGGACGATGTACGCCGGGATGTCGATGCAAAACGCCTTTTCAGCCGGAAGACTTTTTTCGGCTCCGGCCGCAACGGAGAAATCGTCCAGGTTTCCATGCGCGATCTGACGCGTCAGCCATCCCTCGTGTGTCGCGTGCAGTCGCATGATCTCCTGACGTTTCGCAGCCTCGACGCCGGCGCGAGTCAGCATCGACGAGAGCAGTTCCCCGGGCATCGACGCAAGAGACAGGGACGGCGTGAGGAGCGCCGCGTCTCCACCCTGCGACCAGAAGACGTTCTTCCGCATCTCGAAGGCCGGGATGTCCTTTTGTCCGCGATAAATGCGCATCAGCTCGCTGGATGAGGCGAGTAGCGCGTCGAACTGTTCTTTTGCGCTGTCGATCTGGCGCTGGTCGGTGTCGTATACGTATTCCGCTCTGTCCTCCGTGCCGGCGACGCAACTCGAAGTGATGCAGGCAAGGCTGTCCGCGATAAACAGGGTATTCCGAAAAAGGTTACGCTCGTTGGTTTTCAAATAGTAAGGTTCTATTCCTCCGGTCATGTAAAGAGGAACCCATCGTTCTATGGATTCGGACATCTCTGGCCTGTCCACCGCGTGGATGATTTTTATTCTGTTCCCTTTCATCAGGGTATGAACCATCAGCGACGCCCAAACCGCCGTGAACTTCGGATCGACGATCATCCAGTCCATCGCCTGATCGGAATGCAGGAAAAGCGTACGCGGCGCATCCTGCATCGCGGCGTGGTAGAGAAAACGAATCGACGCGCTCTGTACCCCACGCACACCCCAGTAAGATTCATGCCCGGACAGGTCTCCCGCCAGGGGCGCTATCTTGTCCAGAGGAATAACTCCGGCGGGAAGGACACCCGAACCGGCGTAGCGAAAGCTGTCCACTCGTTCCAGGAAAGAATTCACGCCAAAGATGTTCTCCTTCGGAGTCCAATTTTCGAAAAACCATCTCATAAGAGCTTTTTGCAGCTTCTCCTGCGTCATGTCCGCTTCCGATTCAAGCCCCGCGATGTTCGCAATGAGCATTTTTTGTCGGTGGCTTTTCGCTATCTGACAGATGTATGCGCTTATTTTTTCGACAAAGCCGCTTCTGGACGAAGGGAAACGCAGACCTGTACGGTAATGGCTGATGGTGGAGCCGTCAACTGCGAGCGCGCGCGCAACCTGAATGTTCGACACACCTGCCGCGTCCATAAGCGCGATCAGCTTTTCACCGAAATCCTTTCGAGCCAATATCTCTTTCTTTCCGTCATCAGGATGCTCTTCCTCTTCGGAGAACCACGAAAACAGGATGTCCGCCACTCGATCCGCATTCAGAGCATCTTCTTTCGCACGCTCCCGCGCTCCTTTAGGCAGGGTGAGAGCGTTGAAATTCGAGGGCAGGAGCTTTGAGATCGCGTCGCAAAGGCGTCGGAGATGCCCGTTCTCTGAGGGTATCGGGCGGGCTCCTGTGCGATAACGGCTGATCGAAGTAGGATCGATGCCCGATTCGAGTGCCAGCGCTGCGTTTGTAATATGCAAATCCCTCAGCGCCGCGTGAAATTTTTCGTGAAACTGCATCAGACGCACCTCTTATGCTTGTCTTTCATATCGTTCAGTATTATGCCACATCCTCACATGAAGAGAATGCTAAATTCAAACATTGACAAAAAACGTCCATTACATTTTCTGTCAACAACAGAAAGCACCGGACATTTAATGATATTCTTTCCAATGTTCTATACCTGAAATTCTTGCGGGGAAAAGATATGAAACGTCTGATAACGGCGGCAGCTGCTTATGGACTGTTGCGCAGTTGGTGCTGGTTTACCTACATGGAAGGAACCGCAGCCGACCTCATGGCGTCGACATTCGGATTATCGCTGGAAACTCTGGCGATGCTTTTTATTGCTGGGTGGACACTTTTTATTCCGGCTGCGGCATTTGTGTTGAAGCGCTTCGTCCCGGCGAATCTCGCTCAAAAAGCGACGGGAATGTTTTCTCGGGTATTCGGAGTCGGCGCGTGTTTTCTGATGGCTTGGATCGGGGTGCTCTATTTTGCGCCGCATGGAACGACGCTGGATCGGATAGCGACGCTCTCCGCGTCCGCCGGTTTTACGTGGCTGACGTTTCTTTGCGCGCTCGCGTTTTATCGCCTGGGTGTGTATCGCGCCGCGATAGCTCAGTGCGCCACATCCAGTCTCAGTATCGTCTTTTTGCTGCCGTACCTGGTCATCAATACCTCCGCTGCCGCAATTTATGTTTTCACGCTGTATTCTTGGGCACTGATGGAAATCATCAGCCCGTGGATCGTTCCGCAGCAGAGATTGACCACAAGGCTCACCGCCACGTAGCGCGCGATATTGCGCCAGTCCTCCGTTTTGAGAGAGCGCCATCCCCTTTCGGGTGCGCTCGAAAGGCCGAAGCCCCCGGCCATTTCATAGAAAGCCAACTTGTCGGCGCGAAAAATCAGCCACGTAGCCAGAACTGGAATCAGCGTGAAAACATAAATTGCGGCAGCGGAGGTATTGATGACCAGGTACGGCAGCAAAAAGACGATACTGAGACTGGATGTGGCGCACTGAGCTATCGCGGCGCGATACACACCCAGGCGATAAAACGCGAGCGCGCAAAGAAACGTCAGCCACGTAAAACCGGCGGACGCGGAGAGCGTCGCTATCCGATCCAGCGTCGTTCCATGCGGCGCAAAATAGAGCACCCCGATCCAAGCCATCAGAAAACACGCGCCGACTCCGAATACCCGAGAAAACATTCCCGTCGCTTTTTGAGCGAGATTCGCCGGGACGAAGCGCTTCAACACAAATGCCGCAGCCGGAATAAAAAGTGTCCACCCAGCAATAAAAAGCATCGCCAGAGTTTCCAGCGATAATCCGAATGTCGACGCCATGAGGTCGGCTGCGGTTCCTTCCATGTAGGTAAACCAGCACCAACTGCGCAACAGTCCATAAGCAGCTGCCGCCGTTATCAGACGTTTCATATCTTTTCCCCGCAAGAATTTCAGGTATAGAACATTGGAAAGAATATCATTAAATGTCCGGTGCTTTCTGTTGTTGACAGAAAATGTAATGGACGTTTTTTGTCAATGTTTGAATTTAGCATTCTCTTCATGTGAGGATGTGGCATAATACTGAACGATATGAAAGACAAGCATAAGAGGTGCGTCTGATGCAGTTTCACGAAAAATTTCACGCGGCGCTGAGGGATTTGCATATTACAAACGCAGCGCTGGCACTCGAATCGGGCATCGATCCTACTTCGATCAGCCGTTATCGCACAGGAGCCCGCCCGATACCCTCAGAGAACGGGCATCTCCGACGCCTTTGCGACGCGATCTCAAAGCTCCTGCCCTCGAATTTCAACGCTCTCACCCTGCCTAAAGGAGCGCGGGAGCGTGCGAAAGAAGATGCTCTGAATGCGGATCGAGTGGCGGACATCCTGTTTTCGTGGTTCTCCGAAGAGGAAGAGCATCCTGATGACGGAAAGAAAGAGATATTGGCTCGAAAGGATTTCGGTGAAAAGCTGATCGCGCTTATGGACGCGGCAGGTGTGTCGAACATTCAGGTTGCGCGCGCGCTCGCAGTTGACGGCTCCACCATCAGCCATTACCGTACAGGTCTGCGTTTCCCTTCGTCCAGAAGCGGCTTTGTCGAAAAAATAAGCGCATACATCTGTCAGATAGCGAAAAGCCACCGACAAAAAATGCTCATTGCGAACATCGCGGGGCTTGAATCGGAAGCGGACATGACGCAGGAGAAGCTGCAAAAAGCTCTTATGAGATGGTTTTTCGAAAATTGGACTCCGAAGGAGAACATCTTTGGCGTGAATTCTTTCCTGGAACGAGTGGACAGCTTTCGCTACGCCGGTTCGGGTGTCCTTCCCGCCGGAGTTATTCCTCTGGACAAGATAGCGCCCCTGGCGGGAGACCTGTCCGGGCATGAATCTTACTGGGGTGTGCGTGGGGTACAGAGCGCGTCGATTCGTTTTCTCTACCACGCCGCGATGCAGGATGCGCCGCGTACGCTTTTCCTGCATTCCGATCAGGCGATGGACTGGATGATCGTCGATCCGAAGTTCACGGCGGTTTGGGCGTCGCTGATGGTTCATACCCTGATGAAAGGGAACAGAATAAAAATCATCCACGCGGTGGACAGGCCAGAGATGTCCGAATCCATAGAACGATGGGTTCCTCTTTACATGACCGGAGGAATAGAACCTTACTATTTGAAAACCAACGAGCGTAACCTTTTTCGGAATACCCTGTTTATCGCGGACAGCCTTGCCTGCATCACTTCGAGTTGCGTCGCCGGCACGGAGGACAGAGCGGAATACGTATACGACACCGACCAGCGCCAGATCGACAGCGCAAAAGAACAGTTCGACGCGCTACTCGCCTCATCCAGCGAGCTGATGCGCATTTATCGCGGACAAAAGGACATCCCGGCCTTCGAGATGCGGAAGAACGTCTTCTGGTCGCAGGGTGGAGACGCGGCGCTCCTCACGCCGTCCCTGTCTCTTGCGTCGATGCCCGGGGAACTGCTCTCGTCGATGCTGACTCGCGCCGGCGTCGAGGCTGCGAAACGTCAGGAGATCATGCGACTGCACGCGACACACGAGGGATGGCTGACGCGTCAGATCGCGCATGGAAACCTGGACGATTTCTCCGTTGCGGCCGGAGCCGAAAAAAGTCTTCCGGCTGAAAAGGCGTTTTGCATCGACATCCCGGCGTACATCGTCCCGGAACCGATTGCCTATACGCCCGAAGAGTACGCCGCGCACCTCGAACATGCCCGCGAGATGGACAGACAAAACCCAAATTATCGCTTTTGGGAGCTACCGGAAAGCCCGCTCCGCTATATCCGTATCATTCAGAGAAAAAAGGGCAGAAAATTCGAGACGATCTTCGAAAGGGCGGACGAACAATTGATCGCGTTCGCTTTCAACAATTCACAGATGAGCGAAGGGTTCAACAACTTTCTTGCCTCGATGAAAAAGAAAGCGCGAAGAAAATTTGCCAGGTGATACAATTAGGCTTGTTCTAAATCCTCATCGGCCAGCCTGGTAAAACGTATCCTCATGATGTTCTCAAGATTTCCACTTTGCAAACGTAACAGCAGTTTCTTCCTCGGACGCAAATTCGCCTCTGTCTGCCTGGCGAATTCCTTCCTGTATATGTTCTAACTGCCAGTCCATCAGGTCTAAGTATGCATCCAAATTCACAGGCTGATCAGTTCCTCGTCAGTCATTTTGAAGTCGTCCGCGAATTCTGCAGCCATCTTCCCTTCCAGTGTGCCAAGCTGTCTTTCCCGCGATTTCTTCCATCTTTCCTTTCATAAGGTACGATGACGGCGACGGTTTCTTTCCTTTTGCCGTACGACACAGCTATTTCCGTTCCCGAAACCATTTCTTTGATGACGGAAGAAAAACTTGTTTTAGCCTCGGCAAGCGATAGAGTTTTCATTTTAAGCCCTCCTTCTTTCACGTATTTATTATCGTGTACTTGTCCACGTTGGTCAAGAATGTGTCAGGGGGGATGATTTTTATAAAATTCAGTGCCTGTCGGGACTATAGCATTCTAAAAAGAGGGGGGGGGTGAAATTTTCATGCAGGGGGGGTGAGAAAAAATCACCCCCCCCTTTGGGGGGGGGGGGGTGATTTACAGAAGGGGTTCTGTTTCCTTATAGTGACATCGTTCTGCAACTCTGCTGCATTACCGTATGCGGACGGAAACTGCGAGCAATTCTTCACCGAACTCGACGGAGACGACGCTTTTCTGATCAACGCCGAATTTGGAGAAAGCAAACAGGTCGGCAGGTACTGGATAACGGGGACTTCAACGTCAAGAGCTGATTGAAAGGGGTGGTCGATTGAACGAAGGTGTGACGATTTTGCGCGTGGGGTTGTTTTTTGAGAAAATCGGTTGAATAGAAAGAGGAGTGTGTGAAATGAGAAAATTTTTTAGCGTGCTTTTGGTTTTAGCTCTGGTTGTTTTGATAGGCGTTTCGACCGGATTTGCCAAAGAGGTAACAGGAACAATCACTCAGAATGAAAGAGTGGCTTTTAATAAATTTTGGCCAGTGGGTCTTTGGAACGCGGCCACCAAAAAATATTCGCTCCCTCTCGAGATTGGAGGATTCCAAGCACCTCAAAAATTAAGTGCGGGTTACGAGACTGGCGGTTACAACACTCTAAGTGGTTTGCCTGATGTGTATTACACTGTAGCGTACAAATACGCAATCGGTGATGAATCTGTAGTAGCGATTAGTGATGGGAAGGATACTAATTTTCCGACCCTGGTATTAACACCGGTAAAGCCGGGAAAGGCCACTGTAACCTACACGGCGACCGTAACGAACGTGAACTACAAGTCCCGGAAGGGTACGCCTTACGAGGGAGACCGGTATAACGATATTCAAGAGACTTTCACGCACACAGAAACCGTGGAAATTGAGGTGGCGGGAGAAACGCAGGACGAGTCTTTTACTGTAAGCATAGCGCCCTCCAGCAAAACAATCAAAGTCGGCGAGGAAGCGACTTTGACGGCGAGTATAACGCAGAACGGCGTGGAAGTTCCGGCGGGACAGTACTCGGCGTTCGAGTGGAAAGACGAGGATTTCGTCAGCAGCTCCGTGACGCTGGCTTCCAGCGGAGTGAAGAACGCAACCTGCACCATCCGCGGGCAGAAGGCAGGGAGCGGTAAAGTTATCGCCACTACGAAAGTGGGCGACAAAACATACACGGCGACCTGCAATGTGACGGTCACGGCGTCGGACACCGACAATGACAGTGGCGGCGGCGGCGGCGGTTGCTCGACAGGCGCATTCGGCTTCGTGGCTTTCGCGCTGGCGGCGCTGGTGGTCGCGCGTAAAAAGTAACGCCTTTTCACACAAGGCGGCCGGGCGTTTTTTGAGACCGGCCGCCTTATTTGATTCGAGAACACCGTAATTTTTCGGACGAGGGTGTGACGATTTTGCGCGTGGGGTTATCGAGAAATTCTATTGACTGTTTACGAAAAGGAGTGTGTTGAGGTGAAAAAATTTATATCTCTGTTTTCAGTTTTCGCGCTGGCGATACTTTTGACGATGTCCAGTGTGCATATGGCCCATGCGGCTGGAGCCTGGGTGTTGGTGGGGAAGGATGTTGTATCTCTCGGCTCGAAGCGTGATGTTGTTATTGGTTTCGGCACAGGGACGATAGAAGGCGATATAAGCGAGAACAAGTTTAGCTATAGAAATAATTTAAAGATCGATGATGATATGAGCGTCTACACTGTGAAACAAGCCGAGGAAAGGGGGGAAATAACTTGGGAAGAACCGCCAGAGGTTGTGGGACCAGGGCAAAGTGGTGTATCAATACCGTTTGAGTGGATTATTTCAACAAAAACAAATCTTGAGCGAAATGACGGTAATGTAGATTTACAAACAAATAATACTCTCGTGAAGGGCCGTCTCGATTGGTGGCAAGATACTAATGTAGGTCTCGTCAGTGATAATTATGGTGGTACTGAGTCTAATTATGGGAGCTATTTACAAGTACTTTTGGGTCCAGGTCAAGCTAAGGTAGCGACGTGTACAGATAAATTAGTAGTTAAATCGTGGAAAGCACCGCTTGAAGACGGAGACAGGAGTTTATTGATTCTTTCTATAAACGAAACTTGGGGTGTGAAATGGACATACGAATGGCGGACGAACGAGCCCACGCTCTCCATATCTCCCTCGTCGGCAAGCATCCAAGTCGGCGGAACCGTTACCCTGACCCCGAATGTGACTCCTGCCGGAACAGAACTGACCGGAAGCTACGACTGGAAGTACGAGGGAACCAGCGGCGCGGTGACCCTGGACGCCTCCGCACCGGGCAGCAGTCTCTACGTCAAAGGCCTGAAGGCCGGAAGCGGCTCGATCAACGTCACCGTCTCTACGGCGGCCGGGAAACAGCTCTCCGC
>BNVG01000067.1 GCA_025997935.1 Synergistales bacterium
GCGCGCCCGTACAAGATACCGTTCAGCGCCAACGACGCTAAACTGATAATCGAGCAAGGAAAAGGAACCCATTTCGATCCGACGCTTGTCGAGGTGTTCCAAACGGTAGCGGATCAATTTGCCGAAATCGCGAGAAGCTAAGCGGTACCGCCTGAGGAGGCCGCGGCGTAGGCGCCGTTATCTGAGTATTCGTCGAGCAGGGATTGTCAGAATCGATCCGCAAGGGGTGGGATGCTATGTCAATTCGTATTAAGGTTATTTTTATTATCATTCTGATGACCGTAATGATTATCGTATTCGCTATTGGAACTGGACAGGTTTTTGTCCGGAGCAACCTTGAGCAGACCATCGAAAACGACATGTACGTTGTGGCGAGACTCGCGGACAGGGTTATCACCACAGAAATTGATTTGCTCAAGGCCGACGCCGCCACAGTGGCGCAGCATATTATCAACGCCCCCGAAGACGACCTTCGCAGAATTTTGAAGGAGCAACTCGAAGCCTATGATAAGTTTATCGGGCTGACGGTTGTCGACCGTAGTGGCATCGTGGCGTCGCTCGGTATGCCCGAAACGCGTGAGCTTGTGGGTGAGAGCGAGTACATTGCGAGAGCCTTCGCCGGAGAATCGGTCATTTCCACCACCAGAAACACTCCGACCGGAGAGTTGGTGTTTCACGTCTGCGTGCCTATGGAAGGGCGCGTTCTGTCAGCGGCTATTCCGGGTTTGCTTTTCAGCGATATTATCTCCAGGTTTAAGATATGGGAGACGGGCAACATCTTTATAGTGGACAAAGCCGGAACCCTCTTGGCCAATGTGCGCGATAGCTTTGTGCTGGAACGGTACAATTTTATACAAAAAGCGAAAACGGACAGTAGATATAAAGGACTTGGCTATACCATCAGCCGTATGACCGAGGGGCGCCCCGGCACGGGAAGATATGTCTTTGACGATGTGGAGCGGCTTTGCGTCTACGGGCCGATTACGGGTTCAAGAGTCGGCTGGGCGGTTGGCGTGGCCGCGCCGCTCAATGAAAGCCCGATTCATAATGTGCGCGTCGGCCTTCTGTTTGTCGGACTCGTGAGCTTTGGGCTGAGCGTTGTGGTAGCGTTTTTCGCTTCCAATATTATCGCGCGTCCCTATCAAAAAATAAGCGCGCTCGCGGAAACGCTTAAAACACAGGCTCAGGATCTCGCGACGGCGCGGGAGGAAGCCGTCGCGAGCACGGAAGCGAAATCCGACTTTTTGGCAAATATGAGCCATGAAATGCGTACGCCGCTCAACGCCATAATAGGCCTCTCGGAGCTGACGCTCGATTCCGGAGATTTGGACGAAATCGTACAGGAAAATTTGGAAAAAATATATAACTCGGGCGTAACGCTGCTCAGCCTCATCAATGACATATTGGACATCTCGAAGATAGAATCCGGGAAGTTCGAGCTTATCCCGGTCGAATACGACATCCCGAGCCTTATCAACGATACCGTCACCCTCAATATCGTGCGTATAGGCTCCAAGCCCATCACCCTCAATCTAAATATAGACGAGCGTATGCCGAGCGTGCTTGTAGGGGACGAACTGCGCGTCAAGCAGATTTTCAACAATCTTCTGAGCAACGCTTTCAAATATACAAGGGAGGGCAGAGTGGACTGGCTAATCTCCTGCGAGCGGGACGGAGACAGCACATGGTTGGTGTCGAGCGTAAAAGACAGCGGTATCGGCATCCGCCCGGAGGATTTGGAAAAACTCTTCTCTGAATACAACCAGGTGGATACAAAGAGCAACCGTAAAATCGAGGGCACGGGCCTCGGCCTCTCCATCTGCAAAAACATGGTGGAGCTGATGGACGGCAGTGTCACGGTGGAAAGCGAGTACGGAAAGGGCAGTACGTTTACAGTGCGTATGAAGCAGGGCAATGTGGACTGCGCTCCCATTGGTTCGGAAGTTGTCGAAAATCTCAAAAACTTCCACTATTCCGACCATAGGCGCGACAGAAGCGCAAAATTAGTGCGCGCTCATATTCCTTACGCCGCCGTGTTGGTCGTGGACGACGTGCTGACGAACTTAGACGTAGCGAAGGGAATGATGAAGCCCTACGGGATGCGAGTAGACTGCGTGACCAGCGGCCCGGCCGCCATCGAAGCCATCCGCAATGGCAAAGTCAAGTACAACGCCGTCTTTATGGATCACATGATGCCCGGCATGGACGGCATAGAGGCCACCCGGATTATACGCGAGGAGATAGGGACGGATTACGCGCGTAATGTGCCTGTCATAGCCCTGACCGCCAACGCCATAGCTGGCAACGAGGAAATGTTCCTCAACAAAGGCTTTCAGGCGTTTCTCTCCAAACCTATCGACATTATGCGTATGGACGCCGCCATCAACTACTGGGTGCGCGATAAGGATCTGGAAAAACAGATAGCAAAAGAAGCCCGGGACGCGAACCCGAACGAACCTGACACGAACGCCGAAAATGACGGCGATGTCGATATCGACCTCTCCAAACTGAGCGTGGACGGGCTTGATATGGAACAGGGGCTCAAGCGTTTTAGCGGCGACAGGAAAATCTATCTGAATGTTTTGCGATCTTACACGCAGAATACGCCGCCTTTGCTGAGCCAGATGCGCGAGTATAAGCGGCAAGACCTGCCAAACTACGCTATTGTCGTGCACGGAATAAAAAGCTCGAGCCGCAGTATCGGCGCGGGTTCGATTGGAAAACGTGCCGAGGCTTTGGAAATGGCGGCGAAAGCTGGCGACTTAGCGTTTGTCGAAGCGGGAAACGATGATTTCATCAAGGCCATCCAAACCTTGCTCGCTGATTTATCCACTGTGCTACAAGTCATTGCGGAAAAAAAACCCAAACCCAGAAAAGCGGAGCCGGACGCGGACGCGCTGGCCGACTTAATGGAAGCCTGCAAGAGTTTTGATCCCGACGGAGTGGAGAGCGCTATGAACATCTTAGAAAGCTATGAATACGACTCCCGCGGCGAGCTGGTGGAATGGATAAGGTCGCAGATAGCCGTAACGGGATTCAAGCAAATTGTGAAACGTCTGTCAGAGGAAGCAACGAGCGCATAAGGAGGGATTTTTATGAAATACGCATCTGAAAAAAGTGAACATAAAAAGATTTTACTCGTCGACGACAATATAACGAACTTGACCGTGGGCAGGGACATACTCAAGGAGAAATACAAGGTTTACCCTGTACCTTCGGCTGAGACGATGTTTGACCTGCTGCAAAGCGTAGTCCCCGATATGATCTTGCTGGACATTGAAATGCCTGACGTAGACGGCTACGCAGCTATCAGACAGCTGAAAAGCGATTCGCGTTTTGACGAAATCCCAGTCATATTCCTAACCTCCAAAACTGACGAGGGCAGCGAGCTGGAGGGATTGAGTCTCGGCGCCATTGATTATGTGACAAAGCCGTTTTCCGCTCCGCTTTTACTGAAGCGTATCGAGAACCATCTCTTTACCGAAACGCAAAAACAGCAGTTGAAGGAATTTAGTAGCAGTTTAGAGGATATGGTAGAACGGAAAACCGCGCAAATAATCAATCTGCAAAACGCGGTGATGAGTACGATAGCCGACTTGGTGGAGTTCCGTGACGACGTGACGGGCGGACATGTTTCCCGCACGCAAAAATATCTGAAGCTCTTATTGGATAAACTGATCAAGGAAAACATTTATACGGATGAAATGTCCGGATGGGACATGAATTATCTGCTCCAGTCGGCGCAACTACACGACGTCGGCAAAATCGCCATAAGCGACATGATACTGAACAAACCGGGCAAACTCACCCAGGAAGAGTTCAACATCATGAAAACCCATACCACAATAGGTATGGAAGCCATCAAAAAAATTGAACAGAACACTGATGAACACGCTTTTTTGCGCCACGCGAGGCGGATTGTCGGTACGCACCATGAAAAATGGGACGGTTCGGGGTATCCGTCATGTTTGAAGGGGGAAAACATTCCGTTGGAAGGGCGTCTGATGGCCATAGCCGACGTTTACGACGCGCTCATCTCAACGCGTCCGTACAAGAGACCGCTCAGCACCGACGAGTCCAAGCGGATAATCGAGTACGGAAAAGGAACCCATTTCGACCCGATTCTGGTAGACGCGTTTTCCGAGGTCGCGGATCGGTTCGCGATAGTAGCGAGAGACATATGACCGCCGACGACTTGATGAGGAAGTTGCGTATATATTTATGATTTTATTCTATGAGTTTCAAGGACACCGCTATGCGTATCGCGTCTAAGACGTTCTCCGCTCCCAATTTCGCATAAATCGCTTGTAGCGTCGAGCTTATCGTGTTTATAGACAGATCCTGGTTCGAGGCAATCTCCGCTCTTGAAAGTCCGTGAGACAGATCGGCCAATACCTTCAGTTCTTTGTCCGTGAGGCTCGGTTCGTTCTCTAAACGGTTGTCTCTTTTGTATTCCGAGATTACCCAGGCGAGATTTTTAGCGTAAGTGGACGCGCGAACGTGAATTTTTTTCAACCATTCCCGGGGTATCCCGCAACGCGCGTCTTTCATGGCCGCGCCTGTGAGGGTACGCATGTCGTTGCCTTTCTCGATAAAGAACATATCCAAGGAGTTGGGATACGCAAGGTCGTAAGCGGCCTTCAACGATTTTATCGCCTCCGGCCTTTCCTTGATGTGGTACTGACATATAGCCGTCAGCGCCTTTCGTTCTATTTGCCCAAACAAAAAGGCCCCCGCACGGTATTTATCTCTCTGGTTTTCAAGTAAAACCAACAACTCGTGGTATTTTTTTGTGACTAAAAAGTATTTTGTCGATACCATATTTTCCTGTCCGCGTCTTGGAGAGTCCATGTCGTCTTCGTAAAAGGCGTTTTTCAGCCACTGAGCCGCCCGACCGTCCTGCCGAATTGTTATGTAATACCAGCCCATTGCTATGTCGTACAAATTATAACGCTTTGCGTATTCCGAGTTCTCTAACTGTAGCTCCAATTGTTTGCAGACGGCTTGAATTTCAGGATAGCTTCCCGTGGCTATGCCGACTCGCAGCAGGAAAAAAAGCGCCCTGTTCTCAATTTCATACTGCTCTTTTTCGCGGGCTTTGCATAACGCGGCATGAGCAAATCGCAAACAGTTTTTCATATCGCTTTTGAAATAAGCCGTTTCGGCTTTCAGGAGGTCGTCTAAGCCCCACATGCACCCGTTTATCGTGTGCGATACGTAGGGTATCGACTTTTCGACGGCCTCGATAAATTTTTCGATATGACCTTTTTCCGGCGCGCCGACCCGGCAGGCGCAGGCGCCTACGGCAAAAATCCTTATGGGACCCTTTATTGTGTGTTCGCTCAGTGAAAAATACTCGTCGCTTTTTTGAAAGTAACGCCAGAATTTGTCGTCATGAGCGTACAGGTAGTTATAATAATGCGCGAACCCCACATTGTTGTAGGCGCCGAATAAAAGTCGGCAGGTAAACCGCGTCCTGGGCATGGCTTCAAACTTTTCTATTATCACGTTTAATTCGGCGAGAGCCTCGTCGAACCTTCCGAGATATTCAAGAAGGCGCGTGTATATGAGACACAGCGTATCGCTTTTTTCGTACGCGTCGCTCGGGATTCTTTTGATTACCTCTAAGAGGTACAGAGCGGTTTTATGCGGTAGCGCCGTCGGAAGCGCGTAAATACTCTTCGCGATTGTCTCGTAATCGCAGGCCTTTTCAGAGTAGCGTATGGCGTCCATTATATAGTTATTTTTAACGCACCAGGCGGCGGCTTTTATGTACAGTCTGCGTTTCTCGTCCTCCGCTAAAACGCCTTGCTTTTGGCGTAAAAACTCTAAAAACAAATAATTGATTCGGTAGACGTTCAGGAAAGAGTCATATCGTATAAACGAGCTGAGCTTGTCTATCTCGGCCTTGAGCGCGGCGTCGGAGGAGAGCTCTTTTATGACGCCCGGCGATATATATTCAACCAGCGATAACTTAATTAAAAGATTCTGCGATTCTTCCGACATACCCGAAAATATTTCGCTCTCGATAAGTTTGAAAATGTTCAGCTTCATCGCGTAGATGGCGTAAATCTCGCGAGTCGGCGTTTTTTTGAGGGACATGCCCGCCAGAGCAACGGCAAATGCCCAGCCTTCCGTGCTGGCGCAGATATTGGACAGGGTTTGCGGGGTCAGGTTTATGTTTTGCGTTTGAAAATAGCTCTGTATCTCGTCTTTGGTGAAACGCAAAGAGTCCTCGTCGATATGGGCGACGACGCCTTTTGACAATAACCTCACCGTATTGATGGCGGGCTCACTTCTTGATATAATTATCATGGTCATATTGGGCAAAAGCGCGTCGGCGGTTCGTTGCATAAACCGCAACACGGACGAGTCCTCTATCAGGTGAAAATCGTCGAACACCAAGACGTACTTCACGTTACCCGCCATTTCATCCTCGGGTATGGTCGCGTATCCGTCAAACTGACTTTCGCTTTCAGGAAAATCTATTTCCGATATTCTGGTCGCGAGTCTCGTGTTGAGCTTTGAGAAGGTGTGGGTGTAGTTCTCCCAAAATCTCGAACACAGATTGTCCCGCTTGGAAAGCTGCACCCACAAGGTAACGGCGTTGTATCTCTTCAAAAAATAAGATACGGCTTCAGTTTTTCCATAACCCGCTCCCGCTACGACGGTAACAATGGTTTTTTGCAAGGCTTTTTCCAGCAGATCGTGAATACGTTGCCTGTCTATGCGGACTTCATTGTCTGTAATAACTGGCATATCGCTGTGAAAAAAATGATTTTGCATGATCTTCACTCCCGTGACCATTTGAGAACTGAACGTTCATTTATTTGATATTATAACAAATTGTCTGAATAGTTTGACGTATTTTAGAGTATATAATCAAAAAATAATTAAATTTTGACCGGTGGTAGTTTGGCTCTTTATGTACAAAACATCGGGGGGTAGCTAAAAATTGGATAAAGACTGTAAGAGGAATATCAAGAATTTCGAGATTCTGGGGCAACAGTATGTCTTGCCTTATGCTACCAGCGAAAACCATACGCAAGATAATATTTTGATAGAGGCCACAGTGCTTTTTGCCCTGCATGGATACAGCGCCGTGAGTATAAAGGACATTGCCGCGAAAGTGAGCGTTACGCCCGGCGCGCTGTATAACTATTTCGGCAGCAAGGAAGACCTGTGGGACGCGGTCATCGACCACGCGATGCGGCTGTACCATTTATACTACGATAAACTCGACGAGGCGCTCGCCAATACAAAATCCTTTGACGAAGTCTTAGACATTATGTTTCTCGAACCCACACAGATGAAAAACATGTTTACCTGCTACGCGTTCGGGCTGATTCAGACGGAGCAGTTCAGGAACGCTCGCGCGGGGGACATTGTCTGCGGGACTTTTTTGGAATACGGCATAAACTTTACCAAAAAATGGTTCAACAGATGTGTCGAACGTGGTTTTGTGCGGCCATTCGACGCAGAGCTTGTAGCGACGCTTTTTATGCACGACGTAATGATAGGGATTAACCTCAAGGTACATGAAAGTTTAGGCCGGAAGATTCCCTACGACATCACAGAGATGTTCAAGGCTTTGCGGCAACTCATTCTGCGCTTGGTAGAGAAATGCTGAGGTGTTCAATGTGTTCAAATTTGACAGTATCGAAAGCCAGGGCGAACTGAAAGAAAACTGTTACCTGTTCTGGTGTGCGGAAAGTTTGGAAGCGGCGGTTATCGACCCCGGCGACAGAGCGGAGCGTATTCTCTCTCGTTTGCGGGAGCTTGGGCTCAAGGTTCGTTATATTCTGCTGACCCACGGACACCATGACCATATCGGCGCGGTGGCGGCTGTTCAGGCCGCTACCGGCGCAGTTGTCGCCATTCACCGATTGGAGGCGCGGCCCAAACACGCGGACTGGTATGACGGCGCCATAAAGTTTGAGGACGGGCAGGAAATACGGGTTGGACAGGAAAAGCTGAAAGTCCTGCACACGCCGGGCCATACGCCGGGCGGGGTCTGCTTCTGGACGAAGGGGATTGTTTTTAGCGGAGACACGCTGTTTCACACCGATGTGGGCTATTCCAATTTCCCCGGAGGCAACTTCGCGGACCTCGAGCGTTCAATACGAGAAAAACTCTATGTCCTCGACGAATCTACTGAAGTTTATCCGGGACACGAAGAAAGCACGACCATCGGCGAAGAAAAATGGCATAATACTGTGGTTCGGGCTTGAAGAATTTAAGCGAAAGGAATGGATAAAATCCATGAAGACAAAATTTCTCCACACAAACATCAACGTATTGGACTTGGGACGCAGCATCGCGTTCTACGAGAGGGCATTGGGCTTGAAGGAGGCGCGGCGCAAGGAAGACCCCAATTTTACTATCGTATTTATGGGCGACTGCGCCACAGATTACAGGTTAGAGCTGACATGGCTGAAGGACAGGACGAAAGCCTACGAACTGGGGGACAACGAGTCTCATATAGCGTTCGAGGCTGAGGACTTCGACGCGGCCCACAAGCTCCACGAGGAGATGGGCTGTATCTGTTACGAGAACCCCAAGATGGGCATATATTTTATCGAGGATCCCGACGGTTACTGGTTGGAGGTCATACCCCCAAGACACGGCGTATGAGATGAGTTTCGCGACGGGCAGGACTGGTGAGCTTATGATAACAAAATCGGATGTCGTCTCATACGCAAAAAGCCTTGGAGCGGGACTTGTGGGTTTTGCTCCTGTGGAGAGGTGGCGGGAAAAAGGCGATCTGCACCCCAATTTTTTCCCCGATTCCGTATGGCCAGAGACAAAAACGGTGATAGTTATGTGCGTTCCGTCGCTGACGCCCGTCCACGATACAAAGATAACAAGGCTTCATCGCTCGCTGTACAACATCACAAACCAGAGGCTCGACGAGATGGCCTATATGCTGTCCGTATATTTGAACCGTAACGGCGTTCCGGCTATTTACGCGCCCCGCGACGGTTACGCCACGGACGGCAAAATCTTAAAAGAGAACCCCACCGCCGCTTTTTCGCACGTATGGGCCGGTTATTACGCCGGGCTTGGCACGGTCGGCTGGAATCACACGCTGTTGACCCGCAAATACGGCCCCCGGCATAGGTTAGTTTCGGCGCTCAGCGCTCAAAGTTTCGAGGGAGATCCTTTGATTGAGGATAATCTCTGCACAAAATGCCGCGTTTGCGAAAAAGCCTGCCCCTTTGAATCGTTTTCATCCCCTCAGGACGGAGTCGTATCCAACCGCGTAAGCGCGGACATGAACAAAAGCCGTTGCGCGCATAAGTATGAACACTTTGAGGGAATGCCGTATCAACACTGCGGCTTTTGTATAAAAACCTGCCCCGTAGGCGAGGACTTGCGCCTGTTCGGCAGCCCAAGTACGCGGGAATATTTCGAAGCCCACCATGATTTTGAAAAATGGACAATGGGGGTAGGCGGAAACATCGACGTTGCGGGCAAGGCCGACGGATTGAATGAGGAGCGTGTTTTAGTACGCGGCGTAAACAAGGCTGGCTTGAGCGCAAAAGAAGACACAGCCGTTTCATTTGACGCCATCGAGAAGTACGCGCAAAGTCTGGGAGTGGATATTGTCGGGTTTGCGAACGCGTCAGATTGGGGTTCTGAAGTGAACGTGCCGAGCGAGTTGTACCCCGCGGCGATATGGCCAATGGCGCGGTCCGTGATAGTTCTTGCGGTACGCGCGCAAAACGGGGAGCGCGACGCCGAGGCGAGGATATTAGACGAGGCGGCTTATCGCCTTGCGGCCTGGCTGTGCGAGCAACAATGCCCGTCTATTCACCTTCCAAGCGATACGGGAGATGAAGATTATATCGCAGGCGCGTCAATGCCGCTATTTTCCCACGAGTGCGCGGCTAAACTTGCGGGCCTTGACTCAGGCGGTATTAGGGCTGTTTCTGTATTGACAACTCTTGACCTTGAATATCGAAAAAACTGAGGAATATATTTATGGCGGAAATTTTAACGAAAGAAGCGATAGTTAAAAAAGCGTTGGCGTTCGGCGCTGAGTTCGTCGGTTTTGCGCTCCTGTCAGAAAAGACAGCGGACTGGGCTCAGACCGTGATAACGCTGGGCGTTCCGTTGCTACTTCCTATATTAGACACTACTCCGTCGGTATGGGGGCTGGAGCAGGAAAAAATCACCGCCGGCTTACTCCTAAAAACAGCCAACCGAGTGTCGGCATTTTTGATAGCCCACGCCGAAAAGGCCGTCCGAGCCGAGTTGAGCGACGAAGAGCTCGTCAGGGCCGGATATTGCGCCGGCCTTGGCGCTGTCGGAAAAAACAGAAGACTCGTGACCGATAGTTTTGGGCCGCGTGTAAAATTAACGGCCGTCCTGACCTCGTTCAGGATACCCGAAGCCGAGCCGGAGAAGCGACCGCCGAGGAATCCGTGCGTCGATTGCGACAACTGCGTTCGCATTTGCCCGGTCGGCGCGCTGGACTCCTCTGACGACGCGTCTCGTTGCGCGTCTCGCGAAAGGGAACTGAAAAGCAGCTTCAAAAACCCATGCGCGGCGTGTCTTAAAGTATGCCCCGTCGGGCTTGATCGCAAACTGTATCAAAGTTACGACTTCCAAAAATATTTTGATGAGAAGAAAACACTTGACGAAGACCCGAGCGCGAAACGGTACAGCGACTGGGTACACGTCAGAAGCTACGGAAGCTACCCGCACAGGAGCGTTGAGGATACTCCTTTCAAAGGAAAGACGTTCGATTAAGGGAGCTATTTAGAGCCGGGAATGCCCGAGGCGCAGGGAACGCCCGTCTGACAAAGTCCGCAACAGCCGGCCTCGAAGCCGTAGCGTTCCCGCACATAAGCCGAGGTCTTTTCCAAATACGCGGAGCATTTTCGCTTGTCGTGCCCCTCCACGGATAAGGCTTCGGCGGGGCAACGTTTTATGCAGACCCCGCAGAGTTTTTTGGTCTTATGGAGACAGTATTCGTCATATCGCTTGTACGGTCGTGGCGTTGGCGGAATCGCGCCGCGCAAAACTACGGAGCCGAATCGCGACGCCTTGCCCAAGGGTGTAATCAGCCCGTCGCAGAGGCCG
>BNVG01000068.1 GCA_025997935.1 Synergistales bacterium
GGGGTGATGTCGGCCAGGCAGTCTATCGGGCAATTGTAGTTACGGCAACCGGCCTTGGGGCAGTTTACGCGCACTTCTCGAAACCAAGGCATACGAAAATCCATACCCCAAGCGTCCGTCACGCCGAAAAAGCCAAGCGTAGGCGTTCCGACAAGCGCCGCTAAATGCAATGGCCCGGTGTCGTTCCCGACCGCGACCGTACAGGCCTCCGCCACCGCCGCCATAAGCGGAAAAGGCGTCTGTCCGACTAAATTCAAGACCGCGGAGCTTTGCAGGGCGTTCTCAATTTCACGCGCGGTCGCGGCTTCGCTTTCTCCGTGCCCGTTAAGCACAATGCCCCAACCATCCACCGCAAGAGGAGTCAAAAACTCTATCCAATGACGTATGGGCCAGAATTTTTGCGGTTTGCTCGCGCCTATGATGGCGAAAAGTTTTTTTTCGGGGAGTGACGACAACATCCCGAGAGCTTTTTCTCTGTCCTCTTGCGCGGTGAAAATCGCGACGCCGTCACGTGTTTTGAAATCCACGCCAATAGCGTCCAGACACTCCCAGTGCGTTGCCTTGTAGCAAAATTGCAAGGTTCCATTGTAGCCGAAACGCGTATGAACACGACTGAAAAGCGCCACAAACGCCGCGGAGCCGGCTTGATGCAGACTGAAAAGCCACTTGAAACCAACCGCGCGAATTTTACGCGCAACGCTAAAAAAATCCAACGGGCGTTTTTTTATATCCCACAAAAGCAACTCGTCAATGTAGGGTTGAATTTTCATAATATCGGCGTATTCAGGCTTTGTTAAAAACGTCAAACGAACTCCGGGGTACTTCATCTTGAAACGCTGAGCCGACGCCGCCGCCTGCAAGACATCGCCAAGGGCGCTAAAGCGTATCCAAAGAGCTTTATCGCCGGATTTCGGCCTAATTATTATCATCGAACAAAACCCAAGTCTTTCATAAAGGTTGCGATACCTCCGTCTCTCTCATAAATGAATGGAATCGCTTTAGAACAAATTCCGCCGACAAGGACGCCATGAGCGTGGCCGGGTCGTCGTTGGATTCTCTTTGTTCTTCGGCGCAAACCTCCATAAACCAAGGCATACGCAAATCCACATCTTGTGAAGTATGACGCGCGAAAAGGCCAATCGTCGGAACTCCGCCGAGAGCCGCCAAATGCAAGGGCCCCGTATCATTGCCTATCGCAACTGAACAATTTTGCGAAATTGCCGCCATTTGACAAAAATCGAGTCTGTCTACAAGATTCAAAAGTCTTGGACTTTGCAACGCTTTTTCTATATCACGCCCTATTTCGCTTTCAAGGCGTCCATGTCCATTAAGCGCCACGCCCCAACCCTCGGCGACCAACGCGGACAAAAACTCTATCCAATGTCGAGTTGGCCACATTTTACGAAGGCGACTGGCTCCTATTAAAGCGAAGACTCGACGCCTGGGTAAATCCTTCAATAAATTTGCGGCTTCTTCTTTGTCCAAAGAATCAACCGATATAACCGCGCTTGACCTGTCTGATATATCTAAATTCCACACGTCAAAAGCGTATTTTGCGGAAAACTCATAAGTTTTATTCAAAAAAGAGAAGGGCGCTTCTCCTGCTTTATGCGGAATACCGCTGAAGCGGCTCAGAATATACGGATGCCATCCCGTATGCCAGTTATTTATGAGCCAGTTATAAGAACCGTTTCTCATTTTACGCAGCGTGCTCAAAAAAACTCTGACGGGTCGCCTGCTCCCCTCCACAACCTCATCAAGATACGGCTGCTTCCTGAGAAGAGGGGCGACTTCCGGAACGGATAAAAAAGAAAGGTGAACTTCAGGAAACCTCCGCTTAAAAATCCGGGCGTTGGCGAGATTTTCCATAACATCTCCAAAGGCTCCGAAGCACATCCATAAAACCCTTTCTCCCGGCTTTGGAATTGCAATTTCAGAAATTTGCAGCCGTAGCAGTTTCAGGTATTTTGTCAGAGTATATGTGGACGAGGTATAGCATAGAGCAACGCCCATAGCTCCGTCCAAAAGTCCGCCATAAATTAAGGTTGTTTTGAGGAAAGCGAAAAAAGCGTGCGCCAATGCGGCAGGGAGCGACGTTCGCTTGTTCTGGGCGTAAGCCTCCTTTGCCCAGATAGTAGTATAGCTGTTGAATTTATTGAAATACTCTTCCCAGTCGTATACTGTATAGTGGAGCATTTCACCCGATAGCGATTTTTCGGGCAGTTCGCTTTTCAAGCCCTCGTGAACTTTGCCCTGCCAAAACGCTCTTTCTCTTGGATAAAGCCTTCTGATTTTGTCGGGGCGGTAAGCGCCCCATAGCATTTTTTGTCCTAAAACAACATTGAAACGCGTGAGGTAATATAAGCGCTCAGGCCCTTCTATGGCCTTTTTTATTTCGGCGGCCAGCGTCTCGCTAAGTCTTTCGTCCGCGTCTAAATGCAACAGCCAGCGCGCCGATGTTTTATCGGAAGCGAAATTTCTCTGCGCGGAAAAGTCGTTATCCCACGCGCGGGAAAAAATCCGCGCGCCGTATTGTTTGGCTATTTCTATGGTTTTATCAGCGCTGCCGGAGTCGATGACTATAATTTCATCCGTCACCTGCAAGGCGCTTTTTATAGCGGCGGCAATATGCCTCTCCTCATTGAAGGTCAATATAACAACGGCCAAGGACATTACTTAAACTCTCCTTTGCAAGACATTCGCGTTTGAAATTTTACAGATCAAATATTTCGCGCATAGCCATACAATCATCACGACATCGTTGCAAACAGCGTCTTTTAATAAACGATAAAATATTTTTTTGTAACATTGCGAAGTGTGTCGATGCGTATACGGAGAATTTTCGACCACGTTAATGACCATATCGATTGCTTTATCAGGCTCAAGACGCCCCCAGGGCGTTTTTGTCCAAGTTTTCCAATAAAGGCGATCTATGACTGAACCCGTTAAACCGTTCCACGGTTTTGCGATACCCATAGAGTGTAAAATGGAATTTGCGCTGTTATTGTCACGCGCGTTTCCATTATTAAATCGGGCGTCAATGATTTTTATATCCCCGCGAAAACATGAATTGAGAAAATTTTGATCCACAAGATGTGAATAACTCCGACAATACTTATACCATTGCGCGCTTTGTTGAAGCAGATTATATTTTTCTCTGATTTGAGAGAGATTCATTATCAGAACACCTGAGTTTACGTAGTCTTTCCAGTCACACCCCATCAATTTTCTTCTAAAAGCAGCGGCGGAAAATCGACCTATCGGCATATCCCGCGCGCCGGCCAATGAGCGTCCTTCCATAGGTATATCCCAAAGTTCTTGAATATTCATATTGACTATAATATCGACATCAAGATAAATCGCTTTGTCGATTTTGAGAATATCAGGAGATGACAGGCGAAACAGAGCTCCGATTGAATGTCCCTTTCGCGCGTGTTGAAGAGCGTACTCGCTCATTTGCTCCATGAACAGCGACACGTCGTGAAACTCAACCGACTGTCCGTACGTATCGGCGGTTTCTTCAAAACGCGCGCGGTTGCCGTCTGTCAGGGTTTCGTCGTGCAGAATATGAACGCAGACCTGGCTTTTGGTATGCTCAAAAATAGAGGTCATAACGACGCCGGCGTGCCTTGAATACGTCCCTTTCGGGTCGCAAACCGCCAAAACTACGTGAATGGTGTCCATGAAAAAATCCTTTCCATAACAGATCTATTCTGGCTTGCCGATTTTCGTTTTTCGCTAATGATTTAGGATTATAGCATTTTCCTTATTGAGCGCAACGCCGGAGATGTCGGTTTGCCCTATAGGGGAATTGGTGTTGTGGGTATTGATTAATGTTATATAATTCCTGTAGTGATTTCTGTAAAAGGAGAAGCCAATGATCGAAACTTTAGCCGTCATCCCGGCGCGATATGGGAGCACACGCTTGCCCGGTAAACCTCTTTTGAAACTTTGCGGCAAAGAATTAGTGTTGTGGGTTTGGGAGGGAGCGCGGCGAAGCGCGCTTGTCGACAGGGTCATCGTGGCCACTGACCGCGAAGAGATAGCTGGTCTGGTTGAAAAGGCGGGCGGCGAGGCGGTGATGACCCCCTCTGACCTCCCGACCGGAAATGACCGCGTCGCCTATGTCGCAAGACGCGTTCCATCCCGCTTCGTCATAAACATCCAAGGGGACGACCCAATGGTTACGCCGGAAATTATTGATCCCTTAGTGGAGGCGCTACGGCAAAACAGCGACGTTAAATTAGCCGTTCTGGCGAAGCAAATCGAACACCCGGAGGAGGTCGGCAGAGACTCCATCGTCAAGATGGTATTCGACGAAAAGGGGCGCGCGCTCTACTTTAGCCGTTCACCCATACCTTTTTCAAACAAGCCGGATACGAAGCGTTTCAAACACGTCGGCCCCTACGCGTGGCGCCAAGACGCCCTGTTCGCGTTTGCCTCCTGGCCTCGGACTCGGCTTGAAACGGCGGAAAACTTAGAGATGCTGAGGGTGCTTGAAAAAGGCGAAGTTATACAGTGCGTCGAGACGGACATAGAGACGATAGAAATAGACACGCCAGAGGACGTCACGCTTTTCGAGGAACTCATGAAGAAAAAAACCTATTCTGACAAGACTTGCTGAAAACAATATGATTTATATATTTTAATTTATTTTAATTTTTAATTCGAGGAGGATTTTGCGGATATGCCAGGGAATGAATTGTTCGACGAGAGGGAGCGCAAGGCAGTCGAAGAAGTTATGAAAACCGGAATCCTGATGCGTTATGGTTTTGGAGCCTCGCGCGCCGGTCGTTGGTGGGCCCGCGACATGGAGGATGCCATCTGTAAACGCGCCGCTGTCGGACACGCCCTCCTGCTTGCGGACGGGACAGCGGCGCTGACAACCGCGCTCGCGGCACTATGCGTCGGAAGCGGCGACGAGGTCATAATGCCCACGTTCACGTTTGTAGCGAGCTTCGAGTCGATAATGGCGGCAGGGGCCACTCCTATATTGGTCGATGTCGACGACACGCTTTGTCTGAACCCGGACGCGGTACAAAAGGCCATCACCCCCCGCACCAAGGTGGTCATGCCGGTGCACATGTGCGGCGCGGCGGCAGATATAGACGCGTTGCGCGATATATGCAAAAAACATAATCTGTTTCTCGTGGAGGACGCTTGCCAGGCGTTCGGGGCAAGCTACAAAGGGAAATTTGTGGGAGGGCTTGGCGACATAGGCTGCTATTCCTTCGACTACAATAAAATAGTTACTTGCGGCGAGGGCGGAGCCGTGGTGACAAATGACGGCGAACTCTACAAAAAGGCCGACATGTATCACGACCACGGGCACGACCACAATAGCGACGACAGAGGCGCGGAGGGTCATCTCTTCCCAGGCTACAACTACCGCATAACCGAACTGCACGCCGCGGTAGGATGCGCCCAAATTTCCAAATTAGATGATTTTCTACAGCGTCAGCGCCGGAACAAAAAGCGCTTCAAGGATGCTTTGTCTCAAATCGACGAGGTGGTCTTCCGCCGTCTTCCGGATTCAGAGGGTGACAGCGCCACGTTTTTGTCCTTTTTCATGAAGAGCGAAGAACAGGCCCGCTCCGCAACCCGCGCGCTGAAAGACGGCGGCGTGGAAGGGGTGTTTCACTGGTACGACAACAACTGGCATTATGTCCGAAACTGGGCGCACTTCAAGGAACGCCGCTTCGCGAATCCGATGCCGCCAACGCTTTTGGCCGGTATGCCCGATTACTCCAAGGCGGACTTCTCGGCGTCCGACAAATGGATGTCCCGCTGCATCTCTATCTCTATAAAATTGGGATGGAAGGAAGAAGAACTCCCCGCCAAAGCGAAAAAGGCGGCGGACGCGATAAAATCCGTGCTGTAACCCCCTCATCCACGATTGTTGCAATTGCGGAAGACGCTGTATGTGACCGTCTTCCGCATAATATATATGTGATGTTTACGGTTCAGGCGGTAACGATCCTTGTGTAGACATCCTTCAGGAAATCTGGAGTGACCGTTTTTTCCCAGCCCTCACCGAAATGACTCAACCAGAGTTTATCCATCCCCAAAGCCGTTTTGACCATGCCATCGACTTGCGAGACTTCAATGTCGTAGTCCCGCGCCTTGGGCACGGGGAATCCGTTGACGTCAAGATACCTAAGAGTTTCATCATACCCGCCGCCGCGATAAAGGTCGGCAAGCCCCAGCATGGAAATCGTAACCGCGACGCTGTGAGGCAGACGCGGCCCGGCATTGCTCAGGCCGTAGGATATGGCGTGAGCGGCTCCGACCCTTCCCCCGATGGTGCTGCTTCCCCCGAGGACAGACGCCTTTGCGGACATGGCGGCAATCTCAAAATCGTACTCCGACAGACTGCGGGAAAGAACGTCCCTTGACAAAGCAAGTCCGTCCTCGGCGTCGAGTATGGCGTCGCGCGCGCTGGTTTTGCTTAGGGTGATTTCATAATGATGATAGAAACAGTCCATCATCGTAAAAAATCGGTTGAATTTTTTAGCCCCTTCGGACAGCTGCGGGTCGATAACGGCCACCTTGGCCGCCACGAAAGGAGTGTTGATGCCTAACTTCTTTTGAGGCCCCCTCAAAACAGCGATAGGGGTCAACTCTGCCCCGGTTCCGATCAAAGTCGGCATAACCCACGCGTCGACGCCGCTCACCATATCGAGCCCCCATCCCTGATACTCCGCGGCGAACCTCGGGTTTTTCAGACATATAGCAACGGCTTTGGCCAAATCCATCGTGCCGCCCCCGCCGACGCCGACGATAACGTCCGGGTCGAGGTTCCTCTCCTTAATGCTCCTCACTAAAGCGTCCACATCACCGGTCTTGGGTTCCGAAGCTGTTGCGTCGAACAAAAACAAAAAGCTCGAATCCCGCCCCAAAAAGAGCTTAAACTTTTCCTGCCCAACCAAAGCCTTGTCCAAGATAAAAAAGGGCTTGGTCTTCCTTTCCTTCAACAGGCCAAAAAGATCGGACACTCCGTTTTTCGACAAGATAATTTCACTGGGAATATCCGTCCTCCACCATCGCTCAGAATGAACAAAATCATCCGGCACTTTTCTCAGGTCTCCTTTTTTCATATTCGGCCATCCGAGTCGTATCGATCCCTTATCGAGCAGCCGTTTTTATAAAGTGTAGCACAGGCGGCAATATGAAACTTGCAATTTCTCACCGCAAAGAGCAGACAAAAGGGCTTGTTGACAAAATCAACAAACTCGATTGCTGTGGTTCCGGTGGTATGTTTGTGCAGTGGATTTTGTAATGGCTAATCCACCGTTCAATCTAAAAAATGGCGCAGCGTGAGCTTCTGGAAATTTTCATTAAAACCGCCGCCGTTCTGTGTTATACTAGATTTGGATATTTGTGCGTACATGGACAAGCTAAGGTAGAAGCCCAAAGCGTCTTTCTCCCCCTTTTTTCATTGGAATATATCTGACGCACAGAGAGGATAATAATGATTCAAATGTCCGCACCAAAAAGAACTAATGTTCAAATGTTATTGTTTGATGATGAGCAAAATTCTTCTCAATTTGACGAGAATATTACATCATCATCAACATTTATAAACAATATGTCTCTGCCGATACATAGGTGGTTTAGATATTCTGCAGGCTTTTCAGCACAATGGGTTGAAGATACTATTAGAGGAACTATTTCCTCAAAAAGCTCCAGCTTGCTTAATGAAGAGAAGTTTGTTGTTCTTGATCCATTTGTTGGTTCTGGTACAACCTTATTGGCAACAGAACAAGTAGGAGTGAACGGGGTGGGTTTTGAGTCTCATCCTCTGATTTCACGAATTGCAAGCGCAAAGCTATTGTGGAATACTGATGTTGGCAGTTTTATAGACTACGCTAACGGCATTTTATCTTTTGCAAAAAGTCATACAAAAAAATTAAGCCAGTATCCTGTGATAATACAGAGATGCTATGACTCCGATAACTTAACAATGATTGACATGCTAAAATATGCATTATCTGAAAATGCAAATGATTCAAACGAATATCATTTGTCATGGCTCGCCTTTTTATCGATACTGCGCTCAACCTCACATGCTGGAACAGCACAGTGGCAATATGTTTTGCCAAACAAGTCAAAGACCAGAGTTTTAAGTGTTTATGATGCTTACAAAGCACAGGTGGAATTGATGTGCGCTGACATGTTGGAGTTTGCATCAACCGCCTCCTCAATTCATAGCCATTTAATTCAACACGATGCGCGCCGAGATTTTTTCGACCTTGAAAACTCAGTGGATATGATTATTACTTCACCACCTTATGCAAACAACTATGATTACGCAGATGCCACACGTTTAGAAATGTGTGTTCTTGGTGAAATTAATGGATGGGGTGACCTACAGCAAGCAGTTCGCCCTTCATTGATTAGATCATGTTCTCAGCATGTTTCAAAAGAAAAGAACCAGACTTTTGATTTTCTTTCTGACCCACTACTTGAACCTATTCGAGATGAAATTTTTAGCGTATGCACGCAACTTGATGAAGAAAAAGACTCTCATGGCGGCAAAAAAAATTATCATACGATGATTGCACTATATTTTTTGGATTTGGCTAAAGTGTGGATCAATCTAAGAAAGATGTGTAAGCCAAATTCTGATATTTGCTTTGTTATTGGCGATTCAGCACCTTATGGTATTTATGTTCCTGTTGACGAATGGCTTGGGAAACTGGCACTTGCAGCTGGGTTTAATTCATATCATTTTGAAAAAACGCGTGATAGAAATATAAAATGGAAAAACAGAAAGCACAGAGTCCCTCTTAAAGAAGGGCAGCTTTGGATAAGGGGGTAATCTATTATGGCTAATTCTCCGGCTCATAGATTTGGTCAAATCATCGGCGACATTCTTGAAGAAGCAATGATTGACTTTTTGCAACCGATAGCAAGACAGTATTCGCTGTATCTTGACTATCGTCATTCACGCACGGCCAGAAACAATCGAAAAGAAGTGCGATGGGAAGACATTAATGGAAACACTCACAAACTTGATATTGTTATGGAAGAAAACGGAAGTGAATCAACTCTCGGCAATCCACGAGTCTTTATTGAAATGGCTTGGAGAAAATATACAAAACACTCCAAGAACAAAGCTCAAGAAATTTCTGGAGCAATAAAACCGTTAATCACAAAATACAGTAGATATACACCCTTTTTCGCTGCGATTGTTGCTGGCGATTTTACAAAAAATTCACTCGACCAAATGAAGTCCGAAGGATTTGAAGTAGTGTATATGCCAATTGACACTATAGAAAAGGCATTCTCAGTTGTTGGCATAGATGTCAATTGGGAAGAAATAACATCTGAAAACAGTCTCAGGGAAAGAGTTGAAAAGTACGACAGATTAAGTCAAACTGAGATTTCTCAATTAAAGCAAGAATTGATTTTGCAGAACAATGACCAACTCAACAATTTTCTAAAAAAACTTTCAAGATCCTTGGAGCGGAAAATATCATCTGTTGGAGTGGTTTCAATTTACGGAAAGCCAAGTGATTTCTCAAGCATTGATGAAGCATGTTCCTATATTTCAAGTTGCAATGAAATTTCATCAGATTTGGAGTTCTATAAATTTGAAATATTCGTGCGATATTCTAATGGTGACAAACTTGATGCCCAGTATAATGATCGGCAAACTGCAATTACTTTCTTGCGTAGCCTCTCATAGCGACTATTCATCCCACAATTAAACACTGGACTATGCTTAAAATGATTTCCCAACTTATTCCGATTATAGCTAAATTTGTAGAATTTTAGCCATAAAAAAGTCTAATGTTTAATTGGTATTTCAATACAACATGAAGCAAAATCCTGATAACGACTTCAGAGTCAACGATTTACTGAACGGATTGGAAAAAATTATTATTTCTATTTTCAATATTTGGAATATCGCCGGAGATGCTCACGGAGTAAGGAGTAAAAGGGCAATATGAAACCTGGATTTTAAGTTTGTGTTTTTAGTTTTTTATGTGTATAATGTAAATAATCAAAATAACTTCGTAGAAACGGTCTTCTATTTTGAGAGTGGGTTTGCGCCCACTCTCTTTTTTATAAGGAGCGCGCTTTTTGAATTGAATAAGGAAACCGAGATTTTATTTAAGAGTATCGAGGACATCGTCGCGGGGCGCGGGTACGAGTGCGTAAACGTCGCCTTGGTGGTTGAGCATGGCCAGTCCATACTCAGAGTTCTGATAGATACGTTGGGCGGCGTCACAGTTAAAGACTGTGAGACGGTGTCAGGCGCTATCAATAGATTTTTGGACGACCCGGAAAGTTCCGACGCCGACGCGAACCGTCTCGACAGATACTATCTTGAGGTCAGCTCTCCGGGGTTGGAACGCCCGCTTTTTAAGATAGAGGATTACAAACGCTTCAAGAATAAAGACGCCCGCGTCAAAACCACCGAGCTCGTGGATGGACATAAAACCCACGTCGGCCGCATAGCCGACACCGGCGAAAAGTCCGTAACGCTCTTGACCGAAGACGGTTCTCGCGTTATACCGTTTGAGTATATTTCGCGCGCGTCGCTTGTCTTCTCGGATTTGAAGCCGGAAAAGCCAAAAACAACAAAGGTTAAAAAGCGCCCCGAAAACCATACAAAAGAAGACGACAATTAGTGCGGGAGGATTTATAAATGCAATTAGGAAATGACTTCATGC
>BNVG01000069.1 GCA_025997935.1 Synergistales bacterium
GCGTATCTACCATCGTGAGGAGAAAAACAAAGTGATGATTTTATATCATGGGAGTAATATGGAAGTTCGACGACCTCACGTCATTGAACAAGCTCGTGGGTTGGATTTTGGCGCGGGTTTTTATACTACGTCGAGCCGAGAGCAATCCGTCAAGTTCTCTCGAAATATTGTAGATAGACGCGGGGCTGGCGTTCCCACGGTCAGCGTGTATGAATTTGACGAAAAAACAGCGGCAAAAGAATTGCGAGCCTTACGGTTCAAAAAAGCAAACGCGCAATGGTTAGATTTTGTCAAAGACAACCGGCTGAAAATATATTCAGGCGTACAATATGACTTGATAATCGGGCCAGTGGCAAATGATGACGTGATGCCGTCAATACAGGCATATCTAAGCGGCCAATTTACATTGGAGGCGGCGCTGATCGCGTTAAAAACAAAAAAGTTAGTAGATCAATATTGCCTGAAAAGTGAACATGCGGTTTCCTTGTTGCGATTCCAAGAATCGTTTCGTGTGGAGGCATAGCTATGGTAAATCAAGACAACCTATATTCCGTGATTGCGTTCATAACCCCCGGCATTATTAGAATGTTGATGGAAAATCGTAATATTTCGGAGGAAGAAGCCGCTCAACTGCTTTATAATTCGGAAACTTACCGCGCGTTGGAGGATAAAAACACCGCCGTCTGGCATCTCGGTTATCCTTTGCTCTATGATCTTTTAGAAGAAGAACTGACGACGGGAAAAATCACATGGCCGGAGGAGCAGTCATGACGAAGCCATCGGGAGCGGTATGGTTTTTGGCGTTCTGCGTTGAGATATACAAGCACGAAAAAAATATGAGCGGAAGGGACGCGTATAGCTATCTGTCCCGCACGGGCGCAACCGGTTATATCATACGATGTTGGGAAGCTCTGCACACTACGGGACACTTATATATCATTGACAGCATCGACGACTATATCAAAAATCACGCCCCCGACGCCGTTATGTCTACCGTAGGGGGGTTTTAGCTTTGATTCGTTCTCTTTTAGGCGTTGTGCTTTCCATGACGGAGACCTCTGTCGTGCTGGACGTGAACGGCATGGGGTTTGAGTTGCTATGCTCGCGGGCGGCTCTGTCTCTTTGCGTGCCAAAAGAGTCTGCGCGGCTCACGACGTTTTTGCAAATATCGGAAGCTGGTGTGTTCTTGTTTGGCTTTGCGGACGACGTCGAAAGAGAGATGTTTTTGAAGATAACCGGCATAAAAGGCATCGGCGGACGCACGGCCATGACCATTTTGAGCGTCTTGTCCGTAGAGGACATCGTCCGCGCCGTGTCTTTGGCTGACATAAACACGTTTATGCGCTCTCCCGGCATAGGGCGCAAGACGGCGGAGAGGCTATGTTTTGAGCTTAAAAACAGCATTCCCAAGGACTTTGCGCTTGGCCTCAGGACGGGAGGCGTGGCCTTGCCAAGCAAGGTATCCGACACTGTCGGCGACGCGCTGCGCTCGCTCGGCTTTGGACAGGCCGACGTAACCACCGCGCTGGCCGTGGTGCGGGCGGCCTTGGGCGAAGATTTTGACAAGCAAAACGAAGAGGCGCTGCTCAAGGCCGCGCTTAAAGAGCTACAAAGCTCTTAACCTGAACGCCATACAGCGAACCATTCCGGCGTAATCCAAAACCTCACGCTCAAAAGCAAGGCTCGGCGACGCAAGCCGTTTTAACGCCTCGGCCTGTTCCGCACCACCTATTTCCAAAAGAAGCGCCCCGTCATTTTTCAGCCAAAGCGGCGCGAAATTAAAGAGCGTCCTATAACATTCCAATCCGTCATCTCCGCCGTCGAGCGCTATATGAGGCTCGTAGTCGCGCACGTCCGGCATTAGGTTTTGAATTTCTTTTGTGGGTATGTAGGGCGGATTGCTTACGATGAGCGAAAATTTATTTTCGGGCGTCGGGATGTCGCCCGCTCCTGTGCTTTGCCAGATTGTGGCGCGATTTTTGAGGTTATAACGCGCAAGGTTTCGCCGGGCGGCGTCGCAGGACGCCCGGTTCTTCTCAGCCATGAGTGCATAGGTAAATGGCCTCTCCAACAAGAGCGTTATGGCGATGCAACCGCTGCCAGTCCCCCAGTCGAGGAAAGTAAACTCGTCAGCGCTTGGCGACTGCGGAATCTCGGCCAAGGCCAACTCAGTCAAAAGCTCCGTCTCGGGACGCGGAATCAGGACACCCGGCGAAACCTCGAAATCCCTTCCCCAAAAGTTCGCCCACCCCAAGATATATTGAAGCGGCTCTTTGGTTTTTCGTCGCTCGGCAGCGTTTAAGATTTTTTCTTCATCTTCACGCGTCACTTCGCGCTCCGGGTGGGCCAGGAGAAAGGCAAGGTCGCAAGAGAGGAGGCGGCACAAGATGATGTCCGCCTCCTGTTGGTTCTTTAACTCAGAAAAGAGTTTTTTTCTGGTGTCTTTGATGTTCAAGATTCTAAATTATGCAGACGCTCGGTTTGTTCGGCGATGGTCATGGCGTCGATAAGCTCGAAGATGTCGCCGTCGAGATATGTGTCTAACTTGTAGAGCGTGACGTTTACGCGGTGGTCGGTTATGCGGTTTTGTGGGTAGTTGTACGTGCGTATGCGCTCCGAGCGGTCGCCCGAACCAATAAGGCCGCGTCTCTCCGCCGCCTGCTCTGATGTTTGCTTCTGAAGCTCCATATTGTAGATTCTTGTCTTCAGGTAGAGCATGGCCTTAGCACGGTTTTTTATCTGAGAGCGCTCGTCCTGACAGGTCGCCACTATACCTGTTGGGACATGCGTAATTCGGACGGCGGAGTCGGTCATGTTGACGTGCTGCCCGCCCGCGCCGCTTGAGCGGTAGGTGTCTATCTTGAGGTCCTCCTGGCGTATATTGACTTCCACGTCCGTGGCCTCGGGAAGCACCGCCACGGTTGCGGCCGACGTGTGAATACGCCCGCTGGCCTCCGTCACGGGCACGCGCTGAACGCGGTGCACGCCGCTTTCAAACTTGAGCTTGCTGTACGCGCCCTCGTTGTCTATGCGGAATATTATCTCTTTTATCCCGCCCATTTCTGTTTCGCTGACGTCCAAAACCTCAGGCTTCCATTTCTGACGCTCGCAAAAACGGCTGTACATGCGGTATAAGTCCGCTGCGAACAAAGCGGCCTCGTCGCCCCCCGTGCCGGCTCTGACCTCGACGACTACGCTTTTTTCGTCATTAGGGTCGCGCGGTATCAAAAGAAGCGTAAGCTCCCTCTCGAAGCTCTCCACAAGCGGCTCCAAACGTTCTAACTCCTCGCTTGCCAGGTTCTCCATCTCAGGGTCTCCGCCCTTTTGAAGCTCACGGGCCTCGATGATTCCCTTCTTGGCTGAGCGGTACTCCCGATATTTCTCCACCACGGGCTCGAGCTGAGCGCGTTTTTTACCGAGGGCCTGAATTTCTTTGGGATTCATGGATATGACGGGGTCGGCCATCTTCACGTCTATCTCCATAAAATCACGTTCTATTGTTTCTAATTTACTCGCAATATCCATATTTTACGTCCACCTGTTCAGGATTTTATTGTTGCGCCAATAGGTCTTCCATATCGACATACGGTTTGCCGCAGGGTCGCGCCTCAGAACATTGTCCCGTTACGCAAGACGGGCCGCTTACGCGAAACAAAAGGGGAGCCGCCGCGCGGGTCAATCTAAGCATTTGGCGAGCAAGAGATTGTATCTCCCACTGAGCTCTGCGGCATAGGCGGAGCGCGAAGAAATGGTGAAGCTCGCGGGCGTTCATCGTGAAGACAAGCCGCGTCTCCCAGCCGTGAGGCAAAATGAACCGCGCGTCCTCAGCCGGTACGCCGAGGGCGCAAAGCTCCTCGTAAGCTGCCAAAGAAGCCTCGGCTTGCCGATTGAAAATCAAGAGAGCCTGAGAGTTCGACAACACCGAAGGGGGCGTTACGACAGCTGCGGCGCCCGATTGCCCCATCTTGACGTATCGCTGGCTCTGTTGGCTGTAGCTCGCCACGCGGTGGCGCACGAGCTGGTGAGAGGCTACGCGGGAGAGGCCGTCGACGCCAAACGTGAAAGACGCGTGTTCAAGAGGGGAGTGGTGCCCGCTCTTCCAAAGCCCCGCCAAAAAACGCGACTGCGCTTCATCTGTCTCCCCGGAAGAACGCGCCGCTAATTCCGTAGCCGAGCTGTCGCTGTAACAAAGCCGCGCCGCCGCCGCCACAAGGCTATCCGCTCGCGGAGTGTGTTCTAAAAGTATTACTTTACAAGACATATTTTCTCCTTACGCTACAAAAAAAGGAGCCTTTAACGGCTCCTTATAAGACTCGCCTGGGCTATACTTCGGTTTTCTGCCCGTAGTTCATACCGGCGTACTTCTTCTGGAACTTCTCAAGACGCCCGTCAGACACAATCCTGCTACCCCTCTTGCCGGAGTAGAATGGATGACACTGAGAACAAACGGACACGCGGATTTCCTTACTCGTGGAGCTCGTAACGAAGGAGTTTCCGCAAGCGCAACTTACTTTGCATTCCTGGTAAGCGGGATGAATTTCTTTTTTCATAATGCAGTCACCTCCGAGAACTTAATGTCTCAGGCCAAGCCGCTCTATGAGGTCGCGGTAGCGGTTGAAGTCTTTCTCTTTCAGATAACGCAAAAGCCGACGGCGGGTTCCGACCATCTTCAAAAGTCCTCGGCGCGAGTGAAAATCCTTGGGATGCTCCTTGAGATGCTCCGTCAGCTCTCTTACCCGCTCGGTCAAAATAGCGACCTGAACCTCCGGCGAGCCGGTATCGGTATCGTGAGCGCGATACTCGGCGATGACCGCCTGTTTCTTTTCTTTTCGGATCATACATGTCACCTCTCCAAAATAATATGCCGCGCCCGCGTAGCGCGCCGCCGATCCAAAAGCGTACGGCCAAGCGAGGGGTCAGGAAGTATAGTATCACCGCTATGCACTATTCGCAAGTCACATCTTAGACGCATTCAGCGATTCGTTTTCGTTTCGCGTGATGTTGTTTTCTGAATTTTATTTTTTTTCAAAATTGGTATATAATCGCTTAGAAATTATAAAGTTGTACAGATTTTTATATTATAAATATCTAAACTCAATTAACTCAGTATTGACGGGGAGATCTTGAGAATGGCCAATAAAATCACGGCGACGCGAAGCAATATGGCGCGTCTTCAGTCCGCTCTGAAATTAGCGCGGCGAGGGCATGACCTTCTTGAGCAAAAGCGCAAAATCCTCATGCAGGAGCTTATGGGACGCATGAAGGAGGTTCGCGAGGTGCAGGAGAGTATGCACACTGTTTTCGGGGACGCTTATTTCAGCCTTCAAATGGCCAATATTTCCATGGGGATAGAGAACGTGGAGAAAATAGCCGTTGTTGTGCCGGAAGAAGACCGTTTCGTTGTGCGTCTGCGTTCGATTATGGGCATCGACATCCCCGAGGTTGATAAATTGGAGCCAAACCTCGCGCCCGTTTACGCTATGGGCGGGGCCGCTACGGGTGTGTCTTCTGTTTTGGACAACGCCTACGTCAACGCCCGTAATGTCGTCGCATTGATAGCCCGCCTGTCAGAGGTGGAAACGAGCGTCTATCGGTTGGCTATTCAGATACGAAAGACACTGAGGCGCGTGAACGCGTTAGAGAAGGTTTTCATACCGCGCAGCGAGAGTCAGATAAAGCTAATAGCCTCCGCGCTTGACGAAAATGAGCGCGAGGATTTAACGCGTATAAAACTTTCGAGCCGTTAGGTGTGGAGGGAGAAAGTATGAAATTATCAGAGGCGCTGGATGTTCTTCTGAAGGCCGACGACGAGGCTGTAGAGGCTAAAGCGTCGGCGGAACGGGAAGCGAAGGCCATTATTCAAAAAGCTCATGACGAATACGCGCAAGCTGAGGATACCCTTTTGAGCGAGGCGCGCAAAGAAGCGGCGAACCAGATGGAAAGCGCCCGCCTTTCCGCTGAGAAGGAATCGTCGCATATAATAGCCCTGGCCGATGTGTCGGTGGCTCGAATGCTTGAGCAGTTCGAGAAGAGAGAGCCGGGTTTAATAGCGCGTTTTGCTGACAGTTTGGCCGCTCGCTACGCGGCTCGCGGCAACGGAGGCGATTAAATGGCGTCTATCGGCGGCGGAGGGATAGCGGGGTCGGCTAAGGCCAAAGCGCGTCGCGGAACCCTTCTTTCTCCCGAAGAGATGTCTGCGCTTCTTGAGCAGCAGACCGTGTCCGATATAGTCGATCGGTTGCGCGGCGGGTCTTTTGATGTTTTCCTGGGTCGCCTCTCCGCCGACAATATCAGGCGCGGAGAGCTGGAGTTTTTGCTGGACATTTCGATTTTGGCGGAGGGATTGATCTTTCGGCCTTATGCCGACGCGCAGGACAGAAACCTTCTCGACCTTTGGATAGAGAGCTTCGATATAGAGCTTATTAAAAATTGCATCCGTTCCCTGATAGGCGGCTCGCAGTCTGAGCACATATCCACAGACAGCGCGCTTGAACTCGTGTCGGGGTTTAGGTTGACTCTCGTTGACCAGGACAGGCTTCTGGCCGCTAATTCTTTAAGAGAAATAATCTTGTCGATAAAAAAGGAATCTCTGCGTTTGGCTCTTTCGGCGGCCTTGCCCTCCGCGCTTGAGAACCTCAGCCCTGACGATATGAAAGACCTTGACAGGGCCGGGTTTCAGAAAGCCATATTTGATTTTGTGACGACATTGGATCGTTATTACTTAGGCGCTTTATATGAGGCGGCGAAGGACATGGGTGGAGAAAAAGGCCGGGCTGTGCGTATGCTGGTAGGCGCCAGGGTAGACCTCACAAACCTCTACTGGATATATCGCGCGAGGCGTTTTTTCGGTTTATCGCCGGAGGAAGCGCTGACGCTGATTTTGAGGGCTCGTTATCACGCCGACTTTGACATTTTGACAAAATTCGCGTTTGCCGAACCGAACGTCATGGCAAGCGCCTTGGTCGGTACAATTTATTCCGGGATATTTGAGTTTAACGAAGAAGACGGTAAAAACGTCGCGCTTCGTGAAATGAGATTGGAAAGCCGCGTTTCCAAAATGCTCCTGTCGGTAGCGGAGCGCGTGTTTATATCAGGAAGCCAGGGATTTCAGAACGTCCTGGCTTACCTGACCTTGAAGGAATTTGAGATTCGGGACATCACCGCCATAATGGAGTCGGTGCGCTACGGTTTTGACAAAAACAAAACCGCCATGTTCCTGATACGAGCTTCGAGGTCTCTGGAAAAGGAGATGAATTAACGAATGTCCGTTGTAGGCATGAGCGGCATATCTTTCGTCGGGCCGAGGAACGAAATAGAGGAAATAGCTCTGAATTGCCTGAAGTACGAAAACTTCGAACCTATGAAGCCGGACGTTATGTTAGAGCATCATCCCCTGAATCAGCGCTTTGAGACCTTTAAGGGAAACCGATATGACGCTCTCATAGAGAAATTAGACGAGCTTTGGCAGAGAGCGGAGCTTCCGACGCCAAAGCCAAAAATCGTCACGCGTCTTCCACTCCTGCATTTTGAGGACTTGGCGGAGCGAATAGGCGGCGTCACGCGTGTTATGGACGCGTGGAGGGCAAAATTGTCGGAGCTTCAGAGCGAACGCGAAAAATGTCGTGTCCGCTTGTCTTTTATGCGTGTTCTTAATGAAATCGGCCATAAATTCTCGAAACTTTCAAAAACGCCCTACGTCGCCGTAACGCTCGGTACGTTGACAGAGGACAACTGGCAGCGTCTGCATGAGACGAGCCTTGCCGCGCCGTTTTTGCCAATGCGGATAGAGGACAGCGAGTACGAAAAAGAAAAAGACCGAGAAACGGATATGTGGGCGGATAACATCATGGTGGCGGCGCTTTACGGACATAACTACCGTGAGGATATGAATAAGATTTTTTCATCGGTGCATATGCGCGTTGTCCAGTTCGACAAAGAGGAATACGAGAAGTACGATAACATCGACGCGGCGTACTATCAGCTCGAGACCGTCGAGTCCGAGATAGAACTGTGTATGAAGACGCCCGCGCGGTTCGTGGCCGACAATCGCATGGAGCTTGAAAAACTCTATGCCGCTATCTACACAAAACAGCGCGTAGAATCGCTTTGGCGTCATCACGCGGAGATGAGTGACGTATATGTCCTGTCCGGTTGGATGCCAACCGACGATTGTTACTGGATGAATAAACTCATCACCGAAAAAATGTCCAAAACCATGATAATAACGGAAAAAGACCACGTTCTCCAAAAAGAGAGATGGGAGATTCCGACGCTCCTTCATAATTTACCGTTTATTAGGCGTTTTCAGGAGATAGTACGCCTCTACAGTCTGCCGTCTTACGGCGAACTTGACCCCACTTTTGTCGTGGCGTTGAGCTTTTGTTTGTTTTTTGGGTTTATGTTCGGCGATGTTGGACATGGTCTCGCCCTCATACTCGGCACGTTTTTTTTAGAGAAAAAGGGGCTTATGGGGAGCGCTATAGCCTCCGTCATGAGGGCATCCGGAGCGTCCGCTATGTTGTTTGGGGTACTCTATGGCAGTGTTTTCGGAAACGAGGAGATAATAGCGCCTCTGTGGCTTTCCCCGATGCATAGCGTGGACTCTATTTTGCCCGTCTCTATAGGTGTAGGTGTGGCTTTCCTGTCGCTTGGGCTTTGCTTCAAGATAGAAAACAGCGCGCGCAGGGAAGAGTGGGGAGAGGCTTTTTTCAGCCCGGAGGGGTTGATAGGTCTGGTGTTTTACTGGTTAGCCGTCGGGCAGACCGCCGTTTTGATGGGTGACAACCCGGCAGACGCCCTATCGCCGCAGTTTTTCACGGTTACTATGGTGACTCTTTTCGTTGTAATGATTTTCGGCAACGGAGTAGCTAAGCTGATAGTTCACGAGAAGGTAGACGATGGCGGGGTGGTTCATGTTTTTTCGGTCTTTCACGCCATGCTGAATTTCCTGAGCAACACCGCTTCTTTTGTGCGCCTCGCGGCTTTCGCCCTGAACCACGCCGGGCTTTGCGGCGCTGTCTTCATGCTGTCCGAGATGGTGGAAAACGTCCCGGGCGGAAAGATTTATCACGCCATAGTCATGCTGATAGGGCAGCTGATAGTCATAGGGTTGGAAGGCATGATAGTGTTTATTCAGACGCTCAGGCTTGAGTATTACGAGTTTTTCGGAAAATTTTACAGAGGCGGGGGACGTGAGTTCGCGCCTGTGTTGTGGAAAAGATCGTAGAAGATAAACGTAAATTCTGAAGGGAGATATTTAAGAATGTTGGGTTTGCTTATTCTTTGCGTTTGCGTGGCGGTTTTAATGGGCTTTGGGTTTTGGATGAAGGGGCGAGAAGTGCGTAACGCTCGCGCGGCTTTGGGTTACGCTATGGCGTTTGCTTTTGTGGCTCTCGTGATGTCCGCTACCACCGTCTTTGCGGCTGAGGCTCCTGCGGCTGCCGCGGCTTCTAATGGCTTGGGGCTGATGGGCGCTGCTCTTTCGACCGGGCTTGCTTGCATCGGGGCGGGTATAGGCGTCGCCTTTGTAGGCGCGGCGGCTCTTGGCGTCGTAGGAGAAAAACCGGCGCTTTTTGGAACCACGTTGATTTACATGGGCCTTGCAGAGGGCATCGCCATTTACGGACTTGTTATTTCGCTCTTTATCCTTGGCAGAGTGTAACGGTTTTATGGCTACGGAAAAATGAAGAGCTTTCTTATCAGCGACAACCATGACACGCTGGTTCTTTTGAGGCTGGCCGGTATCAACGGAGTTGTCGCGCATGGACCCTCGGAGACGTCGAAGGCTCTTTCCGATGCGCTGTCTATCAAAAATTTAGGGGTTCTTCTCATGACGGAGTTGGCGGCGGAAAGTATCCCAGAAAGGGTCACGGAAATGCGCTCAAGCGGAGTGTTGCCGCTCTTGGTGGAGATTCCTGACAGGCATGGCACGAGGCGCGGGGCGGACTTCCTCACCCGATATATCCGAGAGGCGATAGGGGTGAAGCTGGATTGATACTTGGCGGGAAATCTAAAGAGAAAAAGAAAGCGCCGGACTTTATCAACAGCGTTTTGGAGTACGACGAGAACAAGAAATTGCATGAACTCCAGACTATGGTTTTACAAAAGGGCGAAGAGGCGCGCGAGCGCGTTTTGTCTACGGCCAGAACCGAGGCTGAAAAATGGACCGAAGAGAAGACAAAGGGGCTCAACGTCATGGTTGCGTCCATAAAAGCTGACGCCGCCAAGCGTTGCGACGAGATATCGAAGCGGCAAATATCCGAGACCGAGACAAAACGCGACAAAGACCGTCAGAGGTTTCAGAACGGGCTTGTCGACAGGGCTCTTATGGATTTGCAAAACGCGCTTGTCACCTTTGAAGACCGGCACGACTACGACGCTATATTGACCGGTGTGGCGGCTGAGGTTTGTAGCGCTTTGTCTAAGGGGCAGAAGGTGAAACTGAGGCTTAGAAAAGAAGATTCAAGGCACGGAGAGAGCGTTGCCCGTGCCCTCATGTCACGCTTTCCCGATATAGAGGTGGCGTTTGACGCGACGCCCGCCGCTATTATAGGCGGGGTTTATCTTTATTCCGAAGAAGAAAAA
>BNVG01000070.1 GCA_025997935.1 Synergistales bacterium
CAATTCTCAAGGCGATCAACAAGGTTCCGGGCGGTCTTATGGTTGTGTTTTTGTTGCTTGGGTGTTTGGTCAACACCTTCGCGCCAGCTTCTTTGATGATCGGTAGTTTCACCACCGAGCTTTTCAAGAGGGGCGCGTTGCCGTTGATAGGAGTGTTGCTTTTTTGCAGTGGCGCGCAGATAACTATCAAGACGGCGGGCGTCGCCCTCTGGAAGGGCATGGTTCTCAACACCAGCAAGGTTCTATTGGGCGTTGTCGTAGCTCTTGTCGTGGGCAAATTGTTGGGTCAGCACGCCACTTGGCTTGGAATCACCCCCTTGGCGTACATATCAGCTATGTCCAACTCCAACGGCGGGCTCTACGCGGCTCTTGCCCAGAGGTACGGAGACGAGTCTGATATAGGCGCTCTCGCGGTCATATCCAGTAACGACGGGCCGTTCTTCGAGATGGCCTTCATGAGCGGCGCCGGCCTTGCCAATATCCCCTGGATAACGCTTCTGGCCGTCGTTGTCCCCATCCTTGTTGGCATGCTTCTCGGCAACCTCGACGACGACATACGCAAATTCCTTGCGCCCGGCGTCATGATTTCCATTCCGTTCTTCGCGTTCCCCTTAGGCGCGGGACTCAATCTCAATCAGATTGTCGACGCCGGTCTGCCGGGGATTATACTTGGCCTCTTTACTCTGACAATCACAGGCGTAGGTAGCTACTTTGCGTATAAGTGGCTCGTACCTAAGTCTATGCGCAAAGGCGCGGCCGTAGGAGCCGCTGTCGGAACGACGGCCGGAAACGCGGCGGCTACCCCTGCGGCTTTCGCGGCTGTGGATCCGTCTTTCGCTCCTTATGCGGGGGTTGCTACGATACAGGTTGGCGCTTCCATCGTTCTCACGGCTATTCTTTGCCCGATTCTTGTCGATTTCCTGTCCCGCTGGGAGAGGAAAAAGGCCGGACTCAGCGCGGATATTGGTTCTGCGTCCGTTGAGGATATAGGCGGTAAACTGTAACAAAAATAACGCCTGTAGGGGCGGTCGCCCTCGACCGCCCTTTTTTTGAGTTTATTTTAATTTGTTTTCTATAGAAGCTCCGACAAACGCCTTAAAAAGCGGATGCGGGCGAGTGGGACGGGATTTCAGCTCTCCGTGAAACTGTCCCCCGACAAACCAGGGATGCTCGGGAAGCTCTACTATCTCCACCAAATCGCGTCCCTCGCATACGCCGCTCACCCTGAGTCCGGCGTCCTCCAATCTCTGCCGGTATGTGTTGTTGAACTCGTAGCGGTGACGGTGGCGCTCGCTTATTTTGTCCGTTCCGTACGCTTTTTGCGCGCGTGTACCCGGAAGAAGGTAGCAGTTATACGCGCCCAAACGCATTGTGCCGCCAAGCCTTTCGATACCGACTTGTTCTTCCATCAAGTGAATGACGGGATGTACCGTTGCCGGGTCCATCTCCTGGCTATGAGCGCCGGCGAGGTGACAGACGTTACGGGCGAACTCTATGACCATCATCTGCATACCGAGACAAATCCCGAAAAGCGGAATTTTGTTTTCGCGGGCGTAGCGCACTGTGGCGATTTTGCCATCAATACCCCTGTTGCCGAACCCGCCCGGTATGAGGATACCGTCCGCGCCGCTCAACATCGCTTCTACGCCTCTCTCTTCTACGTCTGTGGATTCCACGGAGCGCACCTTCACCTTTACGTTGTGGCTTATGCCGGCGTGGTGAAGAGCCTCTACGACGCTCAGGTAAGCGTCTTTATGCTGGATGTACTTTCCGACCAAAGCTATCTCTACGGGTTTAGGCGCGTTCATGAAGCGGTCGACAATGCTTATCCAGTCGGAGAGGTCGGGTTCTTTATCGCACGATATGGAAAAAGTTTTAAGAATCAAATCGTCAACCCTCTGGCGGTGCAGACTCATCGGTACGTTGTATATGGTCGGCTCGTCCATAACCTCGATGACGGCCTCAGACGGAACGGTGCAGAACAGGGCTATCTTGTTCTTCATATCCTCGGTCATGGCGTGGCTCGTTCGGCAAATCAGGAGGTTCGGCAGAATGCCTATACGACGAAGCTCCCCGACGCTGTGTTGAGTGGGCTTTGTTTTCAGCTCCTTCGCGGCCTCCAACCACGGGATGAGCGTAACGTGGCAGTATAGGACGTTTTCGCGCCCGACGCGGCTCGACATCTGGCGTATGGCCTCCAAAAACGGCAAACCCTCTATGTCTCCTACCGTGCCGCCTATTTCGACTATGACAATATCGCGCCCGTCACCAGCCGCGACTAACCTGTCCTGAATGTCGTTCGTGATGTGCGGAATTACCTGTACCGTGCCGCCCAGATACGCTCCGCGTCGTTCTTTTTCTATGACGCGAGAGTAGATTTTGCCTGTGGTGATGGTGTTCTCACTGCCAAGCGGTTCGTCGATAAAGCGCTCGTAGTGTCCGAGGTCGAGGTCTGTTTCCGAGCCGTCGTCCGTGACAAAAACCTCGCCGTGCTGAAACGGATTCATGGTTCCGGCGTCGACATTTAGGTACGGGTCTACCTTGATTATGGAAACCTTGAAACCTCTCTTTTTCAAAAGAGTCCCTATAGAAGCCGCTGTTATTCCTTTCCCCAACGAAGAAACCACGCCGCCCGTAATAAAAACATACTTAGCCATTTCCTCTGCTCCTTTCAAATCTCATCATAAAAATACAAAAGAAAATATGAAAGCCGAAAGTCGAAAAAAAAAATTTCGGCTTTCGGCTTTCGGCTCTGTTAGCTCGTATTAAATGCTTTACTATTTCAGATATTTCAAGGGATTCACAGGGCTGTTGCCGGTGCGAACCTCAAAGTGAAGGTGTGGCCCCGTTGTCCTGCCGGTAGTGCCGACTCTCGCTATATTTTGTCCGACGGAGACTTTTTCGCCCTGGCGCACAAGAAGGGAACTGCAATGCGCGTAGAGCGTGGATTGCCCATCGCTATGCTCAACAACCACAACCTTGCCGTATCCGCCCATCCAGCCGGCGTATGCCACCCTGCCCTCGCGTGAACCTCTGATAACCGTACCGCGGCCTGCCTTGATGTCGAGCCCTGTGTGGAAGTCGCGGCGGCGAGTGACAGGATGTCTGCGCCACCCGAACGGGCTGTTTATTCTCCCCATTACGGGCCAGCGGTAGCTACGCGACGACTGAGCGTCGCCTGATGATTTGCCTGATTTTTTGGAATTTGAGGCGACGGACTGGTTTGATTTGTCGGCTATGGCCTCCGGGCGCGCCCCCGGCAAGAAAATCTCGTTTCCGGCCTTGAGAGAGGCTACGTTGACTGACGCGTTTACTTTACGAATCTTGTCCACCGAGACGCCATAACGCTTGGCTATGCTTTCAATGGTATCTCCTTTTTTGATAGAGTAAAAAATACCGTCCTGGTTTGGAATACGCAGAACGTTTCCCGGTTGCAGGACTGAGTTTTTGAAAACGTTGCTACCGACCAAGGTATCGACTTCCAGATTTTGGGTGTTCGCTATGGACCATAGATTGTCGCCCTGAACGACGGTATAAGACTTGATACTCAAAGGGTCAACGTGTTCCCTGAGAGCCATTATGCGTACTTGCCGCGTCCGCACTTCCTCAAGGGCGCTTTCTATGTCCTGCGCTGAATTTGGGATGAGAAGAATCTGCTGTTCCGCCAAGCGGTTAGCGTCTTTGAGCCCGTTGGCTCTTAGAATATCCTGAGTGGTCACGCCGCCGTACTGAAGGGCTATGTCCGACAGGGTTTCCCCTGATTTGACTACGTGTTCTTTCCAGGTCGCGCCAGTCTCCAACAAAACGACCATGTCGTCCGGCTCATCGTATTCTTCGTCTTCCGGCATACGCTTTCCGTCGTTTTTGGTGTCGAGAATTATGGATTCGAAGTCCGAAAAATTCTTTGGCATAGAACCTAAACCGGTCTCTTCGGGAAAGGAAAAAAGAGGCAGTGACGCAAGCTCTGCGATAACGGCATCAGAGGAGAGGTATCCGACGGGAGGCAAGAAAACCAAAGAATCAGGCGCTACGCGCCCTGACGGGGGCTGAGCGGCGTAAGCCGCTCCGGAGTTGGGCGTATACTTGTAGTCATAAGCAACAGAGCCGACGGTCGAATCATCGGCGTCGCTCAGGTCTACCACCATAAAACCATCTAACGAGATGCTGTCCTCGCTGTCCTGCTCTAAGACTGACTCTCTATTATCCTTGAGATGACCCCAAGCGAGCCCTGAAAAACGACTGTCGGCCGACACCATCAAAAACATGGAAGCGGCGGCCATCAGAAAAATAACAAAACCAAATCCCCATCGAGCGTTCCCTTGCGGAGATTTTCTTCTGCGTCCGGATGCCATGAAATACATCCCTCCCAAGCGTGAATCGAGAATTTCTTAATATAATTGAAAATTTTTCTTTGTTCGCCACTCACACTAATTAATAAATTCTACCACACGATAACATATTTTTTATGTAAATTTATTACGCAAAACTTGCACAAATTTTTTTGGGAGTTATACTTTTTGAAATTTAGCTTTTGACGAAGGGGTGTGCTCAAGATAAATTATCGTTTGCCGGCGTCCCGTATGGAGAGCGCCATGAGGGGCGGAGGAATACGCGAGATATTGAACAAAGCCGATGCTTTGGAGCGCGCGGGCAAGAAAATAATACATCTCGAGATAGGCAGGCCCGATTATGATTCTCCGCTCTGCGCGAAAGAAGCGGCCAAGAAAGCATTGGACGAAGGGCTTGTTCATTACACGGATACGTCGGGGACTTTAGGACTCAGGCGCGCGGTTGCGGACGGCTTGGGGCGCGATACCGGAATGGATATAGACCCGGAGCGGGAAATAATAATAACGACGGGCGCGGTAGAGGCTTTGGCCGCCGCGTTTTTTGCCTTTCTCAATCCCGGGGACGAGGTTGTCGCGCCGACTCCGTTTTTCGCGGCTTACGCCGACCAGATAGCTGTCGCAGGGGGCGTTTTGCGTGAGGTTCCGTGCCGATTCGAGAACGGCTTCAGGCTTGACCCGAAAGATATAGAGGCGGCCATAACCGAAAAGACGCGTTTTCTGCTTATCAATACGCCGAACAACCCCACGGGCGCCGTGATGAGCCGCGACGAACTTTCTGACATAGCGGACATAGCTCTCAAGCATGATATTTTGGTTCTGAGCGACGAATGTTACGAAAAATTCATGTACGAAGCTCCTCACGTATCCATAGCATCCTTGCCCGGCATGAGAGAGAGAACCATAACCGTCAGCTCCGCCTCCAAGACGTTCTCAATGACGGGCTGGCGCGTGGGCTGGATATTCGCGCCCGCGTTCACGAAGCCGTATCTGGCGAAGGCTCACCAAAACCTCACGAGTTGCGCCACGTCGTTCGCTCAGGCCGGGGTGGCCGAGGCTTTTCGGAGCGCGTCCGATGACGTAAAGCGCATGATCGACGGCTACAAAGCGCGACGCGACGCCATTGTAGGCCGTCTCGCCGGGATCGAGGGCTTTGAGGTCAATAAGCCGGAGGGCGCTTTTTATGTCTTTCCGAGGGTGGAGAAGCTGACCCGGCGTTTAGGTATGAGCGCGCCCGAGCTGGCGGCCTGGCTTTTGGACGAGGCTGGAGTGGCTACCGTGCCTGGTGAAGCGTTTCACGCGCGCGGGGACTTCCTGCGCATGGCCTACTGCCGCCCGCAGGGCGAAATCAACGAGGGCTTAGATAAGATAGAGGCGGCCGTGAAAAAGCGGCTAGCGTAGAGAGGAAGGATTGAAATTGAGCGAAGAACAGGACGTCATCGGCAAGGTCAGAGCGGCTCTTGACGAGAGCGGTTGCTTAGATATAAAGATAAAGATTACGGAAGAGACTATTTTTACGGTAGAGGACGCCGCGAGGGCCGTCGGCGCGCCGCACGAGGAGATATTGAAAAGCTTGGTCTTTTTAATAGACGGAGAGCCCGTTTTAGTCCTGATGAGCGGAGCCAATCGCGTGAATGAAAAAGCGGTTTTAAGGGCGAGCGGCGGGAAAAAAGTCAAGATGGCCGCGCCAGATGACGTTTTCGGACGCTTCGGCTTCAAGGTTGGCGGAGTGCCGCCCATAGGCTACGGGGCGCGCCTTCGTGCCTTTTTGGATGAAGACCTCTTCAAGTATCCCGTTGTCTGGTCGGCAGCGGGCACGGATCACGCCTTTTTCCCGATAGCGCCGGACAGGCTTTTGACTATTACGGGTGGAGTGAGAGCCGCTATAAAAAAGGTTCCGGCGGTTGGATAGTAATTTCAGGACTAAAAAACGGTTCGGGCAAAATTTCTTGGTCGACCGCTCCGTCCTTGCGGATATTCTGAAAAGAGCCGATGTGCGGCAAAGCGACGTTATTCTTGAAATAGGGCCGGGGGAGGGGGTTCTCACAAGGGAGCTTCTTCTGGCCCGCCCTCTTTTGCTTTACGCGGTTGAGCTTGACGTCAGGCTGAAAGACGCGCTTGAAAAATTAAAGGCCGAGTTTTCGCCCCTGTTCAACCTTGTGTGGGGCGACGCGGTCAAGTTGGATTACGGCCATCTTGATCCATTTCCAAACCGCGTAGTGGCGAACATTCCGTACAACATAACGACGCCTTTGATATGGCGTCTTTTGGAGTTCGCGCCGTTTGGCCTGACTTCTCATATTTACATGGTTCAAAAAGAGGCGGCTCTGCGTCTGGTCGCGCGTCCTGATACAAAAGAACGCTATCCGTTGGGGGTCGCGCTTGAGATTATGGGCGCGGTGTCGCTTGTCCGTAGCGTCGCGCGCTCCTGCTTCCGTCCTATGCCGCGCGTGGAGTCGGCCTTAGTGGAGATTAGCCTGTCGCGTAATTTTAACCTTATGAAAGACGGACGCTTTAGCGCGCTGCTCCACGCGGGTTTCAGGCAGCGCCGCAAAATGCTTGTAAACAACCTCAAAAACTTCGACCCCCTCATAATATGGGAGTCCATATTAGAGAGGGCCGATATAGAGTCTAAAATCAGAGCCGAAGACCTCAGCGGGGAGGAATGGCTGAAGCTGTACGACGCTTTCGCAAACTTCGCTATCTCCGAACCTTCTCTTTCTCTTTGACCCTTATACGCTCGATGATAAACGGGAGAACCTGCTCGCGCTTTATGTCCAAAACATGAGCGAACTCCTCGTACAGCATTTTTTCAGCTTCTTTCATAAAGTGGTCGTCGGCGATAGAGAGTTTTTTGCCCTTGCTCCTTTGCGACTGCTGATGAGAATAGAGCGCTTTGACGAGCCTCACGAGTTCCGTTCTGTCTCCGCGATCGAGGATTCCTTTACACTCCTCGGCGCGCTTGCCTTCGTCCTCTGTCCAAACTGCGCCCTCGCTTGGCATTGCCTCAATAAGCGCGCATATTTCTGAAACAGACAAGAGACGCCGCATTTTCACGGTCAAGTCCTCGTTGGCGACGGGGACGTATATTGTGCATTTATCATAATAAAGAGGCTTTAGCACGTAATATTCCATGGGGTTCCCCCTTAGGTTTTTCTCCGCCACCTCCATAATTTCACACACCCCGTGAGTCGCGTAGAGAATGACATCGTTTGCCTTGTACCTCGCGTTTTCGCCTTCCATAGCTTTCGCCTCCTCATTAAAGCGACGAGCGGTAAAAATCAACCGGCCCTTACGTGATTGATTGTCACCGCTCGTCGCATGTTATCCATTTTACCATGTTTTACCATATAATGTAAGCGTAGGTCGCACGGTGGTATATAATATTTTCTAAAGATTTTGATTTATTGCTACGCAGGAAAAAACTACTATTAGGGGGCAATAAGATTATGCCGGAGTGCGGGGGAGCCCTTGAGGGGCTCGTTGTGCTTGACTTGACGCGCGTACTTGCGGGGCCGTTTTGTTCTATGATGTTTGCCGACATGGGAGCTACCGTTATCAAGATAGAGGAGCCCTCCAAAGGCGACGACACGCGCACTATGGGGCCCTTCAAGAACGGGGAAAGCGCCTATTACATGAACCTCAACCGCAACAAAAAGGGAGTCACCCTCAATCTTAAAAATCCAAAAGGGAAAAAAATTTTTATCGACCTCGTCAAAAAGGCTGACGTGGTTCTGGAAAACTACCGCCCGGGCGTGATGGAAAAATTGGGCTTGGGCTACGAGTCGCTCAGGGAGATAAACCCGCGCATAGTTTACGGCGCGGTCTCGGGCTTCGGACACACGGGGCCTTACACGCAAAAGCCCGGCTACGACATCATCGCTCAGGCCATGAGTGGCCTCATGAGCACGACGGGCTGGCCGGGCGGCTCGCCGACGCGCACCGGCACGGCCATAGGCGACGTGCTGGGCGGTTTGTCACTGGCCATCGGGGTACTCTCGGCCATCTATCGGCGCTCGCATACGGGGCAGGGTCAGAAGGTCGATATAGCCCTCGTGGACTCAGCCGTGGCGAGCCTTGAGATAATCAACATGATTTACAACGTCGAAGGGCGAATCCCCGGGCGTATCGGCAACCGCTACGAGTCGTCTTATCCCTACGACACCTTTGAGGCGTCCGACGGAGAAGTGGTCATCGGGGGCGGGAACAACAAATTGTGGCTGAATCTCTGCGACGTCATGGGCGTACCGGAACTAAAGGGAAACGACCGCTATAAAAACAACGCCGACCGCGTAAACTGTCACGAGGAGATTAAAACCATAGTCGAGAAGTGGACGAAGACCCTGACCGTAGCGGGCGTCCTCGAGACCCTCGACAAGGCCGGCATTCCATGCGCTCCGATATATGACATAAGCCAGGTTGTGGCCGACCCGCACATCGCCGGAGCCAGGAAGATGTTTGTGGATATAGAGCATCCGGTGGCCGGAAAGCTCAAGCTGACCGGGAGCCATATAAAACTCTCGGGCACGCCGGCGTCGGTCAGAACTCCCTCTCCGTCCTTGGGGCAGGACAACGGCGAGGTATACGGCTCGCTTCTCGGCCTCTCAAGCGACGACATAGCCGCGCTCAAACAGGAAGGGGCGCTTTAGAAAATGCCAAGTTCAATAGACTTTAAGGCGCTGCCGCGCCGCGCCGAGATAGTCGAGGTCTGCCCCCGCGACGGTTTTCAAAATATCAAAACTTTTATACCGACGGCTCAGAAAATAGCTATACTCGACGCGCTGAGCGAAGTCGGGTATAAAACCATCGAGGTTACGTCTTTCGTCAGTCCTAAGGCCGTGCCGCAGATGGCGGACGCGCTTGAGGTCATGACCGACTTCAAGCGCAAACACCCCGACATAGAGGCCGTAGCCCTTGTGCCGAACGTCAAGGGCGCGGAGAAGGCCTTGCTTGGCGGGGCCGACACGCTGAACTTCGTGCTGTCGGCGAGCGAGTCACACAACATGGAGAACACGCGCAAAACCATCGACGAGTCCCTTGTGGCGCTTGCGGAGGTCTGCAAGTTAGCCGACGCCGCGGGTAAGGCAAAGGTTCACGCCAGCGTCGCCACGTCGTTTTATTGCCCGTTTGAGGGTGAAATCGCCAAGTCCGCCGTGCTCAGGATAGTCGATAAAGCGTTCTCTTTAGGCTGCGCCGGGGTTTCCATAGCCGACACGATAGGGACGGCGCACCCGGTCAAGTTGCAGGATACCCTGTCGGCTGTGCGCGAGAGATACCCTAATCAAAAGATAGTCTTGCACTTGCACGACACTCATGGCTTCGCGCTCGCCAACACCCTCGTCGCCCTGTCGCTTGGGTTCACGATTTTCGACGCCTCAGTCGGTGGACTTGGAGGTTGCCCCTTCGCGCCCGGCGCAGCCGGGAACGTCGCCACGGAGGATATGGTGAACTTCTTGGAGAAAATAGGCGTGTCTACGGACTTGAACCTGAAAAAGATCCTGGAGATCTCGGCGCGGATTCCCGAAAAGACAGGCGCGGCGCTTTGCAGTCATCTGGCGGCGGTTCAGTCGGCGGCCTGCGCGGGCGGGGGCGCGTAAAAAACGCTGGCGTTTTTGAAAATCAGCAAAAACCTTGGGTCTTAAGACTCATTTTATCTCTTTATATCAAAAAAAGTAAGCCATGAAGCCGAAAAAGGCTTGCATAATTTGTGAAGCCTGTTACAATGCAGAAAAATCTTTAGTTGGAGGTGTAAGTTATGACGAAAGCCGATCTCATTGATGGTATCGCCGAAAAGCTCGACATGAAAAAGAAGGACGTTACGCCCGTTGTCGAGGAGGTCTTCGATTCCATCCAGGGTACCCTTGCCAAGGGAGAGAAATGCACGTTTGTGGGTTTTGGCGTGTTCGAGGTGAAAGATCGCGCGGCCCGTGAGGGGCGCAATCCTCAGGATCCCACCAAGATAGTCAAGATCCCGGCGAAGAAAGTCCCCGTGTTCCGCCCCGGCAAAGAGCTGAAAGAGAAAGTTTTGGCGGTGAAGCCCGCCAAGACGGTGAAGAAGAAGTAAGCTCACGGAATCGAGCGCTTAGGCGCGTTTTAAGGCGGCCGCCTTATAAG
>BNVG01000071.1 GCA_025997935.1 Synergistales bacterium
ATCGAACTCACGAAGCCTTGCCTCCTGAGCTATTCTCTCAACACGAGCGCGCCCTATTACAAGCTCACCCACAAGGCTCATCAGCTTGTCTAAGCGCCCTATGTCAACTCGCACGGTCTGATTGACCTTTTTCGCCTCCGCCGCTTTTGCCGGAGCGACGGCAACCGGCGCTACAGGATCGGCTTTTGGATGCGTAGCCACCGGAGCCTTAACTTCCGCCACAATCTTTTCTTCATGTTTTGGAAGGACAGGATACCGAACTTGATCGTACCGTTATAGACGAAATAGGGGATCCTATGGTTCACCTTATCCGCAATTCGCTTGATCACGGAATCGAGACGCGTGAAGACCGTCGTAAAGTCGGCAAACCAGAGAAGGGTACGCTCAAGATCGCGGCCTATCAGGAGGGCAGCGGCGTCATTATTGAGGTCATGGATGACGGTAAGGGTATAGATCCCGAAAAGGTCAGGACTAAGGCTTTAGACCGTGGAATCATCACAGAGGAAGAAGCCGCCGCCCTGTCTGACGAGGAAGCTATTCAGCTGTGCTTGTTGCCGGGGTTCAGCATGGCCGAGAAGATAACTGATATATCCGGACGCGGCGTTGGTATGGACGCCGTAAAGACGAAAGTCGAGACTTTGGGCGGTCAGCTTGATATGGTTTCTAAGGTCGGACAGGGGACTAATATTTATATCAGGTTGCCTTTGACTTTGGCTATCGTACTTTCTCTCTTGATTAAGGTCGGAGACGAGACTTATGCCATTTCTCTCGAGAACGTAGAGGAGACTATTTTGGTGAGGCGCGACAATATAAAAACAGTTCATGGTTCGCCCGCCACTCTTTTGCGCGGAGAAGTGCTTTCATTGAGCGATCTCGGCAATGTTCTTGGCACGGTGGTCGAGAGAGACCACAGAGACGAGTATCCTGTTGTTGTTGTCAAAATGGGAAAGAACAAGATAGGCTTTATCGTCGACGAGCTTATAGGACAGCAGGAAATCGTCATTAAGTCGCTTGGACGTTTCCTTTCCAAGATAAGGGGAATCGCCGGCGCTACGATTCTCGGCGATGGAAACGTCGCCTTGATATTGGATGTCGTGTCTTTTTATTCGATGAAGGGTTAAGAAGGAAGGAAAATGCTGGATCTAAGCTCGTTCAATAACTTGCAATTGGACGCTATTCGTGAGGTCGGCAATATAGGGACGGGCAATGCGGCGACGGCTTTGTCGAAGCTTTTGGCGTGCATGATTGAGATGGATGTTCCAAAAGCCGACCTGGTTTCTATTTATTCTCTGTCAGAGTACTACGGAGATCCTGATTCCGTTGTTGCGGCCGTTTTTGTACGCTCTTTCGGAGAGTTTGGGTGCAGTTTGATTTTTATTCAAGAAGAAGAAGACGCTGGCTTGATGGTGGATCTTTTGCTGAAACAGCAGTTTGGGGATTCTGTTCCGACGAACCTTCAGCCCGACATGAGAGACAGCGCCCTTACGGAGGTAGGAAACATCATTTTGAGTTCTTTCCTGAACGCTGTAAATCTGCTGATTGGAACCCAACATCAGATTTCGGTGCCTGGTGTGGCTCATGATATGTTGGCAGCTATTCTTGATGTGGTCGTGTCTATTTTTGGCCAGATGGGAGATATGGCGCTAGTTGTCAATACACAGCTTCGATTGGGCGCTTCTTTGCAGAATGAGGAGAATAGGATTATATCAGGGAATATTGTCATGTTGCCTGACCCTGACGCCCTTGAACTCCTTCTGAGAAAGTTGCAGGTACTTTAGTCATGGAAAATACTTACCATGTAGGCATGGCTGACTTGGTAGTGGTCAGCGCCCCGGCGGTGCTGATTACGCTTGGGTTGGGTTCCTGTATTGGGCTTGTCATTTTCGACACGATGGCCAAGGTTGCCGGTATGGCGCATATTATGTTGCCCGATAGTCGCGGCACAAAGGTTATCGAAAAAGTTGGAAAATTTGCCGATACCGCCGTTCCGACGGTTATAAATGAAATGATCAAGAAAGGCGCCTCTAAAAACCGCATGAAGGCGAAAATAGCCGGTGGCGCTCAGATGTTTGCTTTGCCCGGTGTAGCTACGGATTTTCTTTCTGTTGGCGTACGCAATGTCAAAGAGACCACGAGTATGTTACAAAAATCTGGTATATCCTTGGTGGCGTCAGATACGGGCGGAAACAAGGGCCGAACGGTTGAATTTTCGACCACGACGTGGATGCTGGCCATCAAAACGCTGGGTAAGGGCAAAACAGAGATTTAGGTTTAAGCAAGCAGGATTAACAGGGGAGGTGTATTCTTGGATTCAGGAACGCCGGATATGGAGCAGTGGCGTGAATATGCTGAGAATCCGACCGCTGAGCTAAAGGAAAAAATCGTAAAAAGATACCTCCCCCTTATAAAATACGTGGTCGGTCGGATGGCTGTATCAGCCCCTTCGGGGCTTGACTATGAAGACATGTTGAGTTTTGGGGTTTTCGGGCTTCTTGACGCCATCGACAGATTTGACATTTCTAAGGGTTTTTCCTTTCAGACTTTCGCGGTGCCGCGCATTAGAGGCGCCGTGTTGGATGAGTTGCGTAAATATGACTGGATATCTAGAACGGGTCGCGGCAAACTGCAAAAACTAAATAAGGCTATCGAAAAAGTACTGCGTGAAAAAGGCAAGTTGCGCGATGAATGGGTTATACAAGAAATGGGCGTAGATGATAAAACTTACAGGGAGTCTCTTGAGTTAGCCAGCCGTAGTTATATAGTCTCTCTGGACGAGGTTATAGCGCTTGAGGACGGCGACGTCAGTTTGGATGGGCTGATAGCTGATGAATCAGAGGGCGTTGATTTTGCTCTGGAGCTTCAGGATGACGCGAAATGTATTATGGACGCGCTTATGCAGTTGCCGGAGCGTGAGTTGCAAGTCATTTCTTTTTATTATTATGAAGGACTTACCCTGAAAGAGATTGGGCGGGTGCTTGGAGTGACTGAATCGCGTGTTTCGCAAATTCACGGCGCGGCATTGGCGACGCTCAGAACATTGATCGCAAATAAAAGCTGAAGGAGATGGATGACCATGGCCGACGATACACTGAAAATAGAGGCTGATTCTGGTGGTATTTATCTGACGCTGGTGTCTGATGAAATTTCTTTGCCGGCGGTCATGCGGTTTTTAGAAAGACAGGGGGTTCGTAAGTATAACGCCAAGGCGGTTGAGGAGTTGGTGCGGCAAAAAATTCGTACGCGGCAGAAAATCGCCGAGCGAAATGTCGTGGACGAGAGAGACGCGGTTATCGGTGTACAAATCGCTAAAGACGGCCTTAGCGCGACCGTGACTCTGGAGCCTCCTTTTTTCACCAAGCCTTGGCCAAGCGCTCAGGATATAGAGGACACCCTTACGCAAAAAGGCGTAACATTTGGCATCGACAAAGAAGCGATAGCGAATTTACTGTCTTTGAGGGCGACGGGCGACGCCATTCTTGTCGCCAAGGGAGAGGCGCCCAAAAACGGAGCGAACGCGCGTATCGAATTGATTCTCGACCCCGACAAAGTAAACGAACAAGAAGCCGAACAAACTACCGAAAAAATCGACTATCGCACAAGAAGCGTATTCTTAAATGTGCGCACGGGCGATAAAATAGCCGTAAAACATCAGGCCACGGAGGGACAAGACGGCACTTCGGTGCTTGGCGTTTTATTGAAAGCTGTGCCCGGTAAGGACATTGGGTTTTCGGTGGGTAGCGGTCTTGAGGTTTCTGAAGATGGACTGACGCTTTCCGCCTTGCTTGACGGGCGCCTTTTGAATAGGGATAAAAAACTTATGGTTTTGCCTGAACTCGAAGTCAACGGCGATGTTGACTTCGGCGTGGGCAACATCAATTTTACCGGCTCCGTTAAAATAAAGGGCGCTGTGCGCGACGGCTTTAGCGTTGTGGCGACCGGCGACATTGAAATAAGCGAGGTGGTGGAAGGGGCCCATATCGAGACCGCGAGCAATGTAACTATCGGCGGCGGCGTTCGTGGAATGGGCAAGGGCAAGATACTGGCCGACGGCACGATAAAGATGGGCTTTGCCGACCAGGCGTATTTACGTAGCAGGGGAGATATTGAGGTTAAAAACGCCATTTTGCACAGCGAGGTGGTAGCCCAGAACAACGTAACCGTCATGGGCGGGTCGAAGGGTCAGATTGCCGGAGGTAAAGTTCAGGCCGGCATGGAGGTTATATGCCAGACTCTCGGCAGCGAAATGGGAACAAGGACGGAAGTTATCGTTGGCCTCCCGCCCGAGCAGGTCGAACGTCGCAAGGAGCTTCAGACCGTGTTGGCTCAGAACAAAGAAGAAAATGAGAAAATCGAGGCCAATCTTGTTTTTCTTAAAAAATTAGAGCAGGCTGGCAAATTAGACGACGAAAAGCGTCAGATAATGGTTAAACTCATGCAGTCAAAGTTCAAGCTCCAGGCGTCGCTCAAGTCTACGCAGGAAGAGTTGCAGGAGCTTGAGGAGCGCCTCGAACTCGGCAAAGCCAAAGGCGTGGTTCGCGTAAAGGGCGTATGTTATCCGGGAGTCAATATAACGATAAGGGGCGTGTCTTACGCCGTGCAGTCTCCGTTCAAGTTCGCGTCTTTCTCGTATGTGGACGGAGAAGTTAAGATGAAGTCTTACGACGCGTAGATAGTTTTTAGGATGTCAATTTTGAAAGGTTTGGTGAGCTTATGCTTCAGCCCGTCAATCTTCAACTTGCTCATTTCAACGTAGAACACAGCGCACAAATTTCAAAAGACGCAATGGCCGCGGCTCAGCAAACTGGGCAAACGCAGGAGACGGTTAAGGAAAATGTGATGCGCGCCCAGAGAGTCGAGGCCAGTATAGCGGCCGCCGAAGCGCAAAAGATAAAGAGCAAAGAGGAAGACGAGAAGCGTCGCGGGAATCAGCGGCAGGCGTCTTCTGGGCGTGATGAAAACGAAGATAGCGCCGAGGCTGACAACGCTAAGACCACCCCCCACACCGGTACGCCAGTCAGGAGTTTTGAGTTTTACGCATAAGTTTTTAAGGAGGCTACGCTGTGGCGGTATCGAACAACAGTCTTGGGTATCTTGTGGTAGATGGGGCCGAGGGGCTTTTTAGAGGGGCTTCTTTGGTGGTGGATTTTAGGGGTATTCCTATGGATTTTCGCTATACGGATCCCATAAGGCCGACTCGTCTTGAAAAAATTCTTTACGGCAACGCCCTTGAGGTCTATCTGCGCGAGGAGTTGATTTTAGAGAGCCTGATAGGCGCTGCGGAGATGAAGCCGTCTATCTGGGTTTGCAGGGAAGCTGATCTTTTGCCGCCGCTGAAGAGCATCACAAGAGGAAAAGTTCTTTTTCTGGCTCCGTCAAATCACTCTCCGCTCGAAGCCGCCGGAAACGTGGAGGCCACCGGCGAGGACTTGAGCTATATGGTTCAGGCGGACTCGGTAAGCGCGCCGCTACGCGCTTCGTTCCCCGAGGGTACAAAAGAAGACGACGTCAAGCAGATAGCGGCCATGTTGGTGGACGCGGCCAAGACTATGGAGCTGCTCGAACCGTTCGGGCGGATACAAAAGGCTTTGACTTCTTTGGGCGAAGAATAGTCGAGCTTTGTTGTTTTGATAACTCAGGATTTGAAAGACTATTTTTGCCGTCATTTTTTGGGGCGTTTGAACGTAAACAACCTCCCTGTCATGTTGGATACGCCGAAAATATCTTCCACAAAACGCAAGATAGAGACATACCCTATCAGAACCCAGATGAAAGTCACGGGCTCCAAGCTTTTTGTAGCCGGCAGCCTGACTTGTTCGAGTAAGGGGTTTCGTTTTTCGAGACACTCTTCAAGTTCTCTGAATCAAACCATAAAAATAAGCGGCTCTAAAATAAGAAAATATGCGCCGGGCGAGATAAAAACCCATACATTCTCAAAAATAAAAATAAAAATCTCAGAAAACACAAAACACGCTATACTCATGCCGCAGGAAAGAACCAACCGCCTAAAATGGAAGACGGAGCGCCCCAAAACAAGCGGAGAAATAATTTTAGCCTGGTTTGGCCCCATTATCGACGAAGCTGTTGTAAAATTGACACTAAATAAAAGACAGGGTACACTTTTAATCTGGTATAATCCTCAGAGTAGACGTTTTGATGCAAAAGGTTTGTTTTTGTGCAGACGCCTTAGCTCTGATAAGGATAAAAGTTTTGAGTGGCGCTGGGTGTAGCTTATTTTTATATTATTGGGAGGCTTGCAACAGGAATGGGCGAGGAGAAGAAGGCAGTGGCTTCTTCAGTGGGAGTCGGCGATCTTGTCGAGTGCGTAGTGGAGCAGATTATGCCTTACGGGGCTTTTGTCAGGCTTCCGACGGGGCAAAAGGGGATGATTCATATCTCCGAGCTGTCGTTTAGCTTTGTCAAGAAAGTCGAGGACATTCTGACTATGCAGCAGAATGTCAAGGCGAGAGTTATTAAAATCGACGAAAAGGGCCGCATAGACCTGTCGCTGAAAAAAACGGAAGAGCGCCCTGTCATAGTTGCGCCCATTGTCAGAGACGACAAGGACAACTTTGAGAAAAAGATGGCGTCTTTCCTTAAACTGAGCGAATCCAAAATAGCGGACCTCAACAGTAAAATGAACTCTTCCAAGTCAGGGAAGAAAAAGCCGAGCAGCAAGCCGAAAAATTGAGCTGTTTGCGCGTGGCGTCTCAAGGGAGAGATATTCTCCCTTTTTTTTATGAGCCGGCGACGCCCGCCGACATTGCGTCGGCGGCTCGACAGCTGTCGAAGCGCAAGTTTGACGCTGCGCTTATTTTGGGTGTGGCGAGGCGCTGTTCTTTCGGACGGCCTGTCGTCATTGTATGTTCTCCCGTTCAGATTGGCAGACTCGAACCCTTCCCGTTTCCCACTTCATTTTGGCTTACATGTCCCTGGCTCGTCCTTTCAGCCGCTCAGGCGGAATCAAAAGGGGGCGTCGACGAGCTTGAGCATTGGATAGAGCGCAACGCGCCCAAGCGATGGATCCCATATAATATACTTCACCAAAGGCTCCGCCTGTCGCTCTTGCCAGAGCCGCAGTTAGAATTTTTGCGGCGCTTTCATCCCAAACTTTTCAGGCGCGTCCGCGAGACGGGCGTCGGGGGGTTGAAGTTTGGCGCGGAAGACGGGCGGGAGGGCGTCGTTCGTGTTAAGTGCCTGCATTTGCAGACCGCCTCATGGCTGGCGCTTCGCAAGCATCCGGGGGGAGCGTGGCTAAAGGCGCGCGCTTTGGGCGCGGAGTGCGGGGGAGAGATGGCGGCGCGATGCGTGTAGAGACGCAACATATGAAAAATAATTCGAAGGGATTGAATAAATATGTGGAAGGGACGTTTTGAGGAGGATACGGCGCAGGTTGTGCAGAAGTTCACGCAGTCTCTCGACCTCGACTGGAGGCTGTATAAACACGACATTCAAGGGAGCGTGGCCCACGCCCGCATGTTGGAGAAAGTCGGTTTGCTTACCGACGCGGAGGCCGTTCAAATTATCGACGGCCTAAAGACCGTCTTAGCTGAAATAGAGAGCGGGGAGTTCAAACCGTCCGAAAAACTCGAGGACGTGCACATGAACATCGAAAGCCGACTGACGGAGCTGACGGGGAACGCGGGGGCAAAGCTCCACACCGGCAGAAGCCGCAACGATCAAGTGGCCACGACTGTGCGTCTTTACCTCCGCGAGCGGTTGTCGAATTTGCGCTCGTCGCTGTTGTCTCTTCTCGGCGCGTTTTTGGACAGGGCCAAAAAACACCGGCTTGTCATAATATCGGGTTATACACATCTTCAGCAGGCGCAGCCCATATCTTTGGGACACTACTGGATGGCGTGGTTTGAGGCTTTCCTGCGCGACTATGAGCGGTTAGAGTTTGCGAGTCGCTCGCTTGACGAGTGTCCGCTGGGGAGCGGCGCTTTGGCCGGCTCCACGCTACCGCTCGACCGCGATATGACCTGTTGGCTTTTAGGTTTTGACCACCCCACGCGCAACAGCTTAGACACCGTAGCTCAGCGCGACTATATGTCCGATTATCACCATTTCGCGTCGCTTTTTGCCGTACATGCCTCTCGTATGGCGGAGGATTTGATAATTTACGCCACGCAGGAGTTTGGCTGGCTGAAGCTACCCGATTCTTTCTGCACGGGATCGAGCATTATGCCTCAGAAAAAAAATCCGGACGTACTCGAGCTGATTCGCGGCAAAACCGGGCAGGTTATCGGACATACGGTGGATTTGCTGATTATGACCAAGGGGCTCCCCATGACTTATGACCGCGATCTTCAGGAGGATAAGCGCGGGCTTTTCGCGTCGCTCGATACCTTAGACGGCATACTTGAGGTGCTACCGCCGCTCATATCAAAGACAGAGGTTGACGCACAGGCCGCGCGCTCCGCGCTTGAAAAAGGATTAGGCTTGGCTTTGGCCACGGACGTCGCAGAGTATCTTGTGTTGAAGGGCGTTCCCTTCCGCGACGCGCACTGGAAGGTTGGAAGGGTCGTTCACTACTGCATAGAGAACGCGAAGCCCTTGACGGGTCTGAGCCTTGATGAATGGAAAGAGCATATCCCCGAGGTTGAGGCTGATGTTACTGATATACTTTCTCTCGAGAAGAGCGTGGCGAGACGGGGTACTTTCGGCGGCACGGGCTTTGAGCAGGTGGCACTACAAATAGAGCGGGGCGAAAATCTCCTAAAAGTCAAAGAAGCGGAGTCGGAGGCCGCGGCGGCACGGATATAGAGTTATGGCACAGCCGGTTTTTTGATGGTTGCTTTATTCAAAATATTCGGATATTCTATACAGAAATAGCGAGGAAGGATGACGCGCCATGCCGAAAACGACTCCCCGAACCAGTAAAATCAGCTTCAAACTATTGTCGTTCGTTTTCGCGAGCGTCGTGATTATTTTATCCGCCCTCTCTTACTCGGATTATATTTTCATAATGTCCATGCAGACTTCCGCCATGGAGGAAAAGACCATTCTGGTCAATAAACTCATTTCATCACAAATCGACGCCAAGGGTTTGTTGTCCTATATCGACGCCCTCAAAAGTGATGAAGAATTCAAAAAACGCCAAGTAGAGTTCAATGAGGCGAAGCGTAGGCTGTTTGAAATTCAAAATGAAAAAGGCTACAACAAAAAAGACCCGGAAACCGTACACCTTCAGAGGGTCTTGCAGGAGGTTATCGACCGGTTCCGCGCGAGGGTTGCGGGATTCAAAGACGATAACTACCGGCGCATTCAAGAGTGGGTCAACGAACTGCGCCTGATGAGCGGCGCCAAGTATCTCTACGTCGTCGCGGATACGGGTGTCGACGGGTTTTTCTCGTACCTTTTCGACGCTCATACGGCGGATGAGGCTCTGGATTTAGACAGGGACGACATAGGTTCCATAGCGCCGGACGAGGATTTTCCCTATTCGGAAATCGTGTACGCCACAGGGCAACAGGTCGCATACGCCGAGTATTACGAACACGATATTTATGGTACGCTCTATTCCTCCTACTCTCCGCTGCTAAATGACGAGGGGGAGATCGTCGCCTTCACAGGGACGGACTTCGATATAAACGAACTGAGGGAGAACGTTTCCAAACTTAGGTGGCGAACCATCGAATCGCTACTGGTCGTCGTCGGGCTTTTTATGGCGATACTTCTCCTGATTATGCGGCGTCTCGTCATTCGGCCTATCGGCGCTCTAACGGAGACGGCTAATAGCATCTTCCGCGGCGAGGTGTCCACCGGGATCCCGGCGTGGCTCTTGCAAAAATCCGACGAGATGGGCGCTTTGTCGCGCGCTTTAGACGCCGTGACGAGCACTTTCCGCGATATGCTCTCGAGCACAAAACAAACCCTTGAGGCCGTAATCTCAGGCCATCTCGACGCCCGCAACGACCCAGACGCCTTTAAGGGAGATATAGCGACGGTTGTCCGACAGATAAACGAGACGTTCGACATCATGGCGACATATTCTGAAAAGGCGCAGAGCGCGAGCAAGGCGAAAGGGGAGTTCCTGTCCCGCGTGAGCCATGAACTCAGGAGCCCAATGAACGTCATCGTCGGCATGGCCCGTTTGGGGCTGAAGAAAGAAAGCGCGGCCGTGAACAGCGACGCCGCCGCGCGGTTCGAGAATATTTTAGCCGCGTCAACGCATCTTTTGGGCATCATCAACGACGTATTAGACATGTCCCGCATCGAGTCGGGCAAGATTGAGATTCGCCGCGCTCAGTTCAATATCCGTGATGTAATTCTCGACTGTTACAATCTTTTAGCGCCCCAGACGGAGGAGCGGGGGCTTCTGTTTGAATATTCCGTAGCGCCCGACGTCGCCCTCGACGTCATTGGCGACGCAGACCGCATTCGTCAGGTTATCATCAATCTTCTCACGAACTCG
>BNVG01000072.1 GCA_025997935.1 Synergistales bacterium
CACCAATAAGGCTAAGTACGAGGATTGGATTCAGGATCGTCTGCGTGTACCCTATCAAATATTGGAAGATTCCGATCTCGGCGCTCAATTGCGAAAAGATATTGACGCTATTGAAAGCGTTGCGCTAATTGTGCGTCGGGCAGCCGCGTCTATGAATTTCAAAAAAGCGGACAAAAAGGATGAATTCGCTCTTCAAATTCAGGCGCGATTTTTTGACGCCATGCACAGATATTTGTTCGGCAATTATTTGAAGAAACTCTCTGCAGCGGATGTATATTCTGATGGATGGGAAAAACCACTGATTGAAGATTTGAACAATCAGCTTCAAAAAGCCAGCAACGAGGCGCTGACAAGCGCGACAGAGCGTCTTGGTTTTTCTGCTCGCGGCATGGAGGCCGCCGCGACGGCCCTGCGATTCGCCGCGTTTAGTCGCGGTAAAATCTTAAGAGAAAGGGAGTGGTGGAATGAGCAAAAACCCATATCTGCAAGGGCTTGACCGTCTGAGTGACGCTCAGCGCGCCGGCCTGAAGCGCTGCGTAGGCAAACCGCTTTGTGAGGCGGATGCTCGGGCGCTCAGCGCATTTTATTCCATAGTACACTATGATAATTTACCATTATGGAAAGTGGAGATAATCTTTGCTGTGGTCGCCATGACTTGCCTATGGAGAGCGGAAGAGCGAAAAAATCCCAGATCGTTCATTGACTGTCTGACTCGTCTGGTTTCGGACGAGCAAGTGAAATCAGAAGGGCTGAATGGGCGTCTGCGTGAATTACTGGACACGGCATGGCATGAAACGGATTTTTTGAATCTGAAGCTCTATCGGTTGGTTCGGAGAATCAAAACTAACGGAGATTACCCCGATTTTGACGAACTGTTGAAAGATTTGTTGCGCTGGGATCATCAGAGCAAATACATTCAACTCAGATGGGCAAGGGAGTTTTTTGGTCGCGTGAAACCGGCGGAATCGGACACGGACGAACAAGAGGCCAATGAGGCCAGCGATATGCAAGAGGAGGAAACTGACGATGCTGTTTGAAATCCATATGTTGAAAAACTACCCGCCCACGAACCTGAACCGAGACGATACCGGCAGCCCAAAGAGTTGCATTTTCGGCGGCACACAGCGCGGGCGCGTATCAAGCCAAAGTTTGAAGCGGGCTTGGCGCATGTCGGATAAATTTGGAAAACTTCTGCAAAAGCCGGGAATCCGCACACGTCGTTTGCCGGATTTGGTAGCCGAAAAACTTGCGGAGCGCGGCATGGCACAGGATGTCGTGGAGGAGCTCAGGCTGAAGATTACTGGCATAGCGAATAAAGAAGGCAAAGAAAACACGAATCTTATTACCGCCCAGATTATCATCTATTCACCGGAGGATATCGAGGCCGCTACGGACGCGGCGCAAGACATCGCCAAAGACAAAAACGCCAAAGATTTGAAGAAAATCAAGGCGACCGAGTTTGCAAAAATGTTTAGCGATGTAAAAGTTCGTCCTATAACGTTGGATATTGCACTGTTTGGCCGCATGGTCACCTCCGACGCTTTCCGCGACGTCGAAGCGGCCATGCAGGTCGCTCACGCTATCTCTACCCACACCGTCACGCGGGAGAGTGATTTTTACACAGCGGTCGACGACTTAATCGCAGAAAGTGACGAATCAGGCGCCGGCATGATGGGAGACATTGATTTCAATTCCTGTTGCTATTACATCTACGCCGCTATCGACAGCGATAAGTTGGCCGAAAACCTCAAAGATTCTCCGGATAAACAAGCCCTGATAGATTGCATTTTGCCGGGTATTGTGGAGGTCATGGCGTTTTCCAATCCGTCAGGCAAACAAAACAGCTTTGCCGGGCACGTTTTTCCGGATCTCATTACTGTCGAGGTCAAGGACGACAATGTCCCAACGAGCTACGCCAACGCCTTCGCTGAACCGGCAAAAGTCGGCTACGCGCGCGGAAAGGGAGAAGTCGGCCTTGTTGCCGACAGCGTACAAAAGTTGGCTGCTGAAATCGACATGATGAAGAAGGCTTATTCTTTGGAAGTGAAACATCGCGCTTGGTTCTGCCCGAGGTATGACTCCATTGTCCCATTGGAGGCGGAGACGGAAATCACGAAATCCTTCACAGACCTGAAAAAACTGCTGACGGCTTGGGGCAGGGGCGAGTAAACGTCATGAGAATTGTCTTCCTGCGGTTAGAGGGCGTTCTTCAAAGCTGGGGGGAACGCTCCAAATGGGACGACAGAGACAGCGGCGAATTTCCGACTAAATCGGGAGCTATAGGTCTGCTCGGTTGTTGCATGGGTATTCCGCGCGAGGATGAGCGGTTGGTCGAAATCTCTGATAATTTACATGTGGCCTTCCGTGCGGACAGATCCGGAAGCCTCCTGTTCGATTTTCACACCGTTCAGCCTAAAGGTAAATTGATGACCGCAGATGGCAAATATAAAAACGGCCCTATTGTTTCCCATCGCGCCTATTTGCAGGACGCCTCTTTTTTGGCGCTTCTCTTTGGCTCGGATTACCTTTTGGACGCTTGTGTGAACGCGCTCAAGTGCCCCGTATGGACGCCCTACTTGGGGCGAAAGAGTTGTGTGCCAACGAAGCCGTTGTTTGAGGGAGAAAGTATCGAGTTCAGTTCCCCCGAAGAAGCGCTCCGCAAATGGCCTCAACCGCCCAAGTCTTCAACCTCTAAGAAACCGAGATATGACGCCCAATGCAGAGTATGGATAGAATCCACGGACAGCGCCGACCGGTTGACGCGTCAAGATCGTCTTACAAAGGTTGCCCCTCGCGCTTTCGCCTGGGGAAGATATAGCGAAGACGTAATTGAGATCGAAAGAGGTGGGGCGTAATGTATCGAATGAGGCTTTTGCTTGACATATCGCATCCCTCCGCGCGTCAGGGTTTAAGGAACTGTCATGATATGCACCGAAACCTATTGCGGGCGTTCTCCGATGCCTCACGCGCCGAAGTCGGCCTGCTCTATCGCGTTTTCTCAGGCGAGAAAAACGTAGCGGTCTATGTGCAAAGTGAATTGGAGCCGGACGTAACAGAGCTTTTGAAAGTTGGTTTTTGTGCGGATCAAAACGGTTGTCCGCTTAATATAACTCCTCTTCGTGAGAAATTCAAGCAAGGGCGGAGCTTTCGATTTAACTTGCTTTGCTACCCGAGCAAAAAAAGTAAAGAAAAATCCGGTGAAGGCGGAAACAGCCGGCGTGTTTTTCTGAAAAGCGAGGAAGAAAGGGTGGCTTGGATTTCACGCAAAGGCGAGCAGTACGGTTTTTCCGTAACCGGAGTAGCTGAAAAAACTTCGTTCTCCCTGAATGGCGGTAAAAACGGTGCGCCTATCCATTATTACGCTGTGGAATACGAAGGCGTTTTGACGATACGAGACGAAGCGCGCTTTTGGAATGGCTATTGCGGAGGAATCGGCGCCGGGAAACCTTACGGCTTGGGGCTCTTGCTGTTAAAATCGGTGTGAAAAATGCCTCAAAATCTAAGAATACTTCCTAAGCTACGCGACAGCCTGTCGTTTCTCTACGTCGAGCACGCGATTATTGAGCAGGATGCGATGGCGATTGTCATGATTCGCAAAGACGAACGGACTCCTATACCGATAGCGTCGATTACCACGCTTATGGTTGGCCCCGGCGTATCCATCACTCACGCCGCGATACGAGCTATAAGCGATAACGGCTGTATGGTCATATGGTGCGGAGAACGCGCGTCACGCTTTTATGCCTCGGGAACCGGAGAGACGCGTAGTGCCGCAAATTTGCTGTTGCAGGCGCGGCTGTGCGTGGATGACGAAGGACATATGGAAGTTGTGCGGCGCATGTACACACGAAGATTTCCCAATATGGACTGCATCGGGATGTCGTTGCAGCAAATTCGAGGGCTTGAGGGAATTAGGATGCGAGAGGCCTATAAAATGGCTTCTAAAACAAGCGGGGTAAAATGGGAAAAACGCGAATATAAAACAGAAGACTGGGACGACAGCGACGATATAAACCGCGCGTTGTCGTATGCTAACGTGATTTTATATGGCGTTTGCCATGCCGCGATTATTTCGCTGGGTTTTTCCACCGGTTTGGGGTTTGTTCATACGGGAAAGATGCTATCGTTCGTGTATGACGTAGCTGACTTATATAAAGCTGAAACGACTATTCCGGCGGCGTTTTCCGCTGTCGCGCAGTGGCTCAGGACTCGCAAAGACGAGTCACGCGGCGAGCTTGACAGAACGGTTCGCGTTCAGTGTCGTCAGGTTTTCAACGCGCAAAAAATTCTGAAAAGAATCCCTGACGATATTGCGTGGATTTTTTCCATGGAGAGAGGCTCGGAGGGAGTCGACGCACTGACGACCGGAAACTTGTGGGATGATGACGGAACTGTTCAAGGCGGGAAAAATTATGCGGGGGAAAAATAACTATGGTGATGATCTCAATGGAAAATGTTTCCGAGAGTTTGCGCGGTGAATGCACGAGGTTTATGTTGGAGATCAAAGCGGGTGTGTTTTTGGGTACGATAAGCGCGGCTGTTCGAGAATTGCTCTGGGAGAAAGTAAAACAGAACTGTGACAGCGGCGGCGCTGTTTTAGCATATTCTGCCCAAACTGAGCAGGGGTTTAAGCTCGAAATGTGGGGGAATCCTCATAGAACCATAATAGACTTAGACGGTGTTTTTTTGATCAAAACGGCTTGATTACTGAAAAAGAGGAAGCGTTGGCCCCACACGCGTGGGGATGAACCTATATATCGGTTGCGTTAATTCCGGCGTTTGGCGTTGGCCCCACACGCGTGGGGATGAACCGCAGTCAAGCATTATTTTCATCTTTTTTCGCTCCGTTGGCCCCACACGCGTGGGGATGAACCGTCACCGCTGCGCCGTGGACGTCCGAGCGCGGAAGTTGGCCCCACACGCGTGGGGATGAACCGTAAGCGGCCCGTTGTTCATGGGCTGTTACAAAGTTGGCCCCACACGCGTGGGGATGAACCGTTTTTAAGGCCGCGCCAAATGTTTTTTGCCTACGTTGGCCCCACACGCGTGGGGATGAACCGTCCCAAAATACTGGTATCGCGTCGATACTCAAGTTGGCCCCACACGCGTGGGGATGAACCGCAGGACAGGCAGACAAGCGAGATATTACCAATCGTTGGCCCCACACGCGTGGGGATGAACCGAAATTAACACTGGCGTATCTCTTTCCGGCAACCGTTGGCCCCACACGCGTGGGGATGAACCGTATATTGATGACAACAGACAACTGATTAAAGACGTTGGCCCCACACGCGTGGGGATGAACCGAGTCCGCGACTGTGTATTTTACGGTCTGCGGCGTTGGCCCCACACGCGTGGGGATGAACCGGAACAGTGGAAACTTTTAACAATGATTGCAACGTTGGCCCCACACGCGTGGGGATGAACCGAACAAAAACCAAGGGACGCAAGGAAGCCCAGCGTTGGCCCCACACGCGTGGGGATGAACCGAAATGCACCTCGATGTAGTACAGATTTGTCAGGCGTTGGCCCCACACGCGTGGGGATGAACCGCGGTTCGGCGTCGTCGCAATGCTACAGGACAAGTTGGCCCCACACGCGTGGGGATGAACCGTCCCTGAAAGACTCTGGAACTCTGGGAGACTTCGTTGGCCCCACACGCGTGGGGATGAACCGCTCACGCCATAATTTCTTATCAGCAAAAAAACGTTGGCCCCACACGCGTGGGGATGAACCGGCGTCAGGGACGATACCAGACCGAGAAAGCAAGTTGGCCCCACACGCTTGGGGATGAACTGAGCGCGCCTCCTACGCGCGGATGAGGAATAAAGTTGGGGGCCTGTAACAAAACCTCAATAAATCCAAATTATTCGCGCATCCTCTGATTTGGATGCGCGAATAATTTATGTTTTCGTTTTGGTTTTTGTATTTAGACAAAAATCTCGTATGGACAAAAAATAACGAGGGTTATTTCGCCCCTGCGTCACTGCCGTTTTCCTCATGTTGTGAGCTGTAACGTAGAGTCCCCACTCTATTTTTATCTTTTCCAGTCCTCTGAGCGGAAATCTTCGCGCACTGAAATTGCTCTTGATGTCGCCGAAGACGCTCTCTACTTCATTTGCTACAGGCCCTTGCATTAGAGATGCAATGATGAAATCAGGTCTTTTCTCCCTCCCTTCAAAAGCGCCTCTCGCGCGAGGGCGTGGTTTTCCGGCGCTCTGTGCTGCAACAGCGCTTTCTGCATTCGTTTCTCTCTCGCGCCCTTTACGACCGTCACGGCCTCGCCTGTAAACGGGTCAAGTCCCGTATAATACATACAAGTGGCCAAGCTGCCCGGAGTCGGTATAAAATCCTGAGCCTGCTCCGGGCAGAAATCGAGCTCCGCCGCAAATTGAGCCAGCTCTATCGCCTCTTTCAACCCGCACCCGGGGTGAGAGGTCATAAAATATGGCGCGAGATATTGTTTCAGGCCCAACCGCTCGTTAATCTCCCGATAAAGCGCCATGAATTTTCGGTATATTTTGAGGTTTCCCTTTCGCATGACGCGCAAAACGGCGAGGGCCGCGTGTTCCGGCGCGACTTTCAGCTGTCCGCTGACGTGATGTTGGCACAGCTCCGTCAGAAACTCGCGCCGCCCGTCTTGATCGCGCATTAAATAATCGTATCGCAACCCCGAGCGCACGAAGATTTTTTTTACGCCTTTTATGCCACGGGCCTCGCGCAGGAGAGATAAAAAATCGGCGTGAGAAGCGTCGAGGCGCGGGCAGGGCTCAGGGAAAAGACATTCTCTTTGTTTGCACGCGCCCCTCGTCAACTGCTCCTCGCATGAGGGGTGACGAAAGTTCGCCGTCGGGCCGCCTATGTCGTGTACGTAACCCTTGAAGTCCTTGCTATGCGCCAGTGTTTCTATTTCGCTTAAAATTGATTTGTGGCTTCTCGCCTGAATGATTCGTCCCTGATGGGCGTGTATGGCGCAAAAGGCGCAGCTTCCAAAGCAACCCCTATGGCTCGTTATGCTCCATTTCACCTCGGACAAAGCGGGGACGCCTCCACATCTGTCATACATCGGGTGCCATGCGCGCGCGTAGGGGAGAGCGTAAACAGCGTCCATCATTTCTTCCGTTAGAGGCGACGCCGGAGAGCGCTGAACCAAAAATTTTGCGCCATAACGCTGAACCAAAGTTTTTCCGCGTATCGGGTCTTGCTCCAACGACGAGATTTTGAACATCTTGGCAAATGAACGCTTGCCATTCTCGCCCTCAACCGAAACCTCCTCCCAGGACGGAAGCTCTATAAAAGACTTGGGCTCGAGATGATCTATCTCGTCAGAGAGATAGCAGACGCCGCAGACTTCGCGTATGGCGCTCACCGGATAGCCTTCGTCGAGACACCGCGCTATCTCGACAATTTGACGCTCTCCCATGCCGTAGACCAAGATGTCCGCTTGGCTGTCAATCAAAATCGAACGTCTCAAAGAGTCGCTCCAGTAGTCATAGTGAGCGAAGCGTCTGAGGCTCGCCTCCACGCCGCCGATTATAAGAGGTATGTCGCCCCATATCTCCCTGACCTTTTGGCAATATACGATGGTTGCGCGGTCGGGGCGTAGGCGCGCCGCGCCTCCGGGCGAGTAGGCGTCGAGCGAGCGCGTTTTTCGGCTGGCCGTCAGTTTGTTTAGCATCGAGTCCAAATTGCCCGCTCCGACAAGAACGCCGAGCCTCGGGCGTCCCAAGACCTGAAAATCGCCGTTTTCGCGCCATTTAGGCTGCGCTACTATGCCGACGCGATAGCCCTCGCTCTCTAAGAGCCGCCCGATAAGCGCGGCGGCGAACGACGGGTGGTCGACATACGCGTCTCCGGTTATAAACAAAAAATCCAAGACATCCCACCCGCGCGCGTCCATGTCGGCGCGGCAGACCGGAAGAAAAGAGCTTTGCATAAATCGACCCCCTTGACCGTACTCTTACGTATTCTCAGATTATAACTGAAAAAAATTATTTACTAAAGGCTTTGATATGTGTACAATATTGACTATGCTTAATTGTTAGTGAAGCAAAAAATCAACAAAAGGAGAGGGTTTCAGTGAGGAAAAGCGGTTTATTCTTGTTGGTCGTAGCGCTTGTTTTGGGATTTGGCGGAGCGGCACAGGCAAAGGATATTTTGATTGTGGCTGACCAGTACGACGCCACGACGATGGATCCCATCGGGCATAACGACATGCCCAGTTCCCGCGCCTGCTACGAGGTTTTCGATACCCTGATTTTCATGAACAACGAGGGGTTGGTGTCGCCCGGCTTGGCCGAGTCCTGGGAGTTTCTGTCCGACACCGACTATAAGTTCAACCTCCGTAAGGGCGTGAAGTTCCACAACGGGGACGAGCTCAAGGCCGAGGACGTTAAATTTACCATCATGCGCGCCACGACGGACGCCGGCGCCAAAATAGCGACGTACTCTCAGAACGTAGCGGGCGTCGATGTGGTCGACGACTACACCGTCATAGTTCACCTCAAGCAGACCGACTACTCGTTCTTCTCGTCTCTTTCCCACTGCTGGGGCTCGATAACCAACAAAAAGTACGTCGAGTCCGTCGGCGACGAAATAGGCATGAAGCCGATGGGAACAGGCCCGTTCAAGTTCGTGAGCTGGCAGAAGGGCAACAAGTACGTCCTCGAGCGCTTTGACGAATACTGGGGGCCCAAGGTCAAGTACAAGACCCTCGAAGTCCGCTCCGTCCCGGAACCCACCAGCCGTACTATCGGACTTGAGGCCGGCGACGTCGATATAGCCTTCCCGATAGTCCACAACGACCTGAAGCGCGTGTCCGAAAACACCGCTCTCACGCTTTACAGAGTTCCTCAGAACTCCACCACTTATCTGGGCTTCAATATGACAAAGGCCCCGTTCAGCGACGTTCGCGTCCGCAAGGCCTTATCGCTCGCTCTTGACATCGTTGGCATTCAGGCCGCTTCTTATCGCGGCATCGGCAAAGTCCCCGGCACTATCGTCCCCAGCACCATAAAGTATTCTATCCACGATCAGATTCCCGTTCACGTTCAGAACGTCGACGAGGCTAAAAAACTCTTGGCCGAGGCCGGCGTAACAAACCTCAAGATGGAAATATGGACGAACGAGCGCAAAGAGCGCGTCGACAGCGCGACAATCGTGCAGGCTCAGCTTGAGGAAATCGGCATAAAGTCCGAAATCAAAGTCCTTGAGTGGGGCGCTTATCTGAACGGCCTCATGGAAAAGAAGCACGACGCGTTCTTCCTTGGCTGGGTCACATCCGTTCCCGACCCCAACTTCGCCGTTGCAGGCCTTCTTGAGACCGGTTCCGGCAGTAACTACTCCTTCACGAGCGACCCAAAACTCGACGATCTCCTCGCGAAGGGCCGTTCGCTTCCCGACGGCGACGAGAGAGCGGCTATCTATAAGGAAATGCAGCTTTACATCAACGATCTGAAGCCGATGCTTTTCTTCCATAACGACGAGTCCATAGCCGGTTCTCAGAAGAACGTCAAGGGCTTCACGCCGCGCTCCAACGAGAATCACTCCTACCGCGAGGCTTATTTCGAGTAAGGTAGCCCAAACGGGCGACCCGCAATAAAAACGGGCGGCGGAATGCCGCCCCTACATTCACCAAACATCGTAGGGGCGGCAATCTGCCGCCTTGTATTAGAATATTGTTAGGAGGATGGGACAATGCTCCGTTATATCGTTCGCCGTGTCCTTTTTCTGATTCCCGTACTTATCGGCGTGGCCTTTTGCGTGTTCACGCTTCTTTATCTGACGCCCGGCGACCCGGCGCGCATGATTTTGGGAGATATGGCAACGGAAAACGCGATAAGGGAATTTAGAGAAAAAGAGGGGATGGACAAACCTTTCTTGGTTCAGTTCGGAAACTATGTATATAGAGCCGCTACAAAAGGTGACATAGGACGCTCTTACATCACAAAACGCCCCGTCATGGACGAAATTATGCAGGCTTTCCCGGCCACACTGAAGTTAGCGGCCTTCGCCATCATTGTGGCCATTATAATCGGAATACCATGCGGCATTCTGTCGGCCATCAAACAGTATTCCATATTCGACACCGCGACCATGATTTTCGCCATGATAGGGCTTTCCATGCCTGTCTTCTGGTTGGGATTATTGCTCATATTGCTGTTTTCGGTAAATCTGCACTGGCTTCCCTCGTCGGGGTTCGACACGTTCAAAGCCATGATTTTGCCGTCAGTTACACTCTCCGC
>BNVG01000073.1 GCA_025997935.1 Synergistales bacterium
GGGCTTGGGATAGCGGCGCTCGCGCTTCCGCTATTGGGTTTAGGGCGCAAAAAGTAGATTTGAACGCATAGGGGCGGCCAAGCGCGTCGCCCCTATTTTTCTATCCGAATACAGCGTTCGGCAAAAACAGCACGATCTGCGGGAAGAACACCAAAACCCCTATCAATATAAGTAGCATGATATAAAAGGGCATAGCCTCCCGCACTGTTTCCTCCGGGGCGCAGCCCATTATCTCGGATGTGGAATAGAGCGCCACGCCGACCGGTGGCGTCATTATTCCGGCCGTGACCGTGGTCATCATCACGACGCCGAAATGCACCGGGTCTATGCCGAGCCTCGTTATGACAGGGATAAACACGGGTGTCATAAGGAGCGCTATTACGCCGGTCTCTATGAACATCCCCGCGATAACCAAGATGACGATTATCAGGATAAGCAGGACATGCTGGTTTGATGTCAGGCCGAGTAGCGCCTCGGCTATGGTCTGAGGTATGCGCCCGAACACGATGGCGTAGCCGAACGTGCCCGAAAGCCCCAGGATAAGCATCAGGACGCCCACGTCGGCCAAAGTCTGACGCGCCGTCTCCCAGAGCGTCTTCAGCGTCATCTCCTTGTAGACCGCCATGCCCACAAAGACGGCGTAGCCGGCCGCGAAAGCGCCGGACTCGGACGGCGTGAACACGCCAAAGCGTATTCCCGCTATCAGGATAAAGGGAAATATCAGCGCCCACATGTTTTGCCAAACTGCGCGGACGACCTCGCCGAATTTGGGCGGACGCGGGGACATCGGCATGTAGCCGCGGCGCTTTGACGTGATATGCACCGTAGTCATAAAAAACACCATCATCAAAAGGCCGGGTATCACCCCGCCGACAAAAAGCCGCCCAATGGAGACCTCCCCGACGGAGCCGTATATGACAAACCCCATGCTTGGCGGAATGGTGCACGTTATGAGGGAGGTCAGGCCGTTTACCGCCGCGCCGTAGCCCCTCGCGTAGCCCTGTTTTATCATGTCGGGGCCGAGTATGCGGCTTTCCATGACCGCGTCGGCGTTGGCGGAGCCGGACACGCCACCCATCAGCGTGCTCATTATGACGCTCACCTGCGCGAGGCTACCCGGCAAATGCCCCACAAGCACGCGCGACAGGCCGACAAGGCGGGAGGTTATGCCGCTCGAGTTCATAAGGTTTCCCGCGAAGATGAAAAGCGGGATAGCCAGAATAGTGAAGTTCTGCGTCTGGGCGACTATGCGCTGTACGCTCACCACAACAGGTATGTCAGGGTTTATTTTTATCGTGAACAACCCGGGCATACCCATAAACAGCAAAAACAAAAACACGGCTACCAATAAAACCACAAGCTCGCCCCCTTAGACGACGTCCCGTCCGTCGTTTTGGGCGACGGGCGCGCCGTAAATCTGATTTTTGAGCTTTATGGACATTGAGATTATCATCAAAACCGCGCACACAGGTATGCTGGCCGTTATGTAAGAGTAGCTCACGGCTATGTTCTGAAACTGCCGCTTGGCGTTGCTTATGCAAAGCGGCACGCCGTACGCTACAAGAACGACGAGAAAGGCTATTATGACGACAGACCAGGTGACGGCGATATATTTTTGGGCTTTGGGGGGAAAACGCTTGACCAGAAAATCGACGTTGATTATCCTGTTCAGGCGTATCCCGACATCCGCGCCCATAAACGAAACCCAGGCGAAAAGCATCAGCGAAATATCCATCCCCCAGTTTATGGGGTATCCTATGGCCCGCCCCAGAGCCGACAACAAAACCAATGCCGTCATGGCGATAAGCCCGAGGGTGGCGAGCGTCTCCTCAATTTTGCAGACCGCGCCGTAAAATTTTTTAACGGCAAGCATTCACACACCTCCTGATCTATGTTTTTCGTGGGAGCGACCTCGCTCCCACGAAAAAGCCGCGTGACGCGAAAATGTTTCGCACCACGCGGCAAACTTACACGTAAAGGCAGTCAGTTCTTGCCAATCTCATTATAAATCTGCTTGCGGAGAGCCGTGAAACCCAAAACGTCGTAGGCTTTCTTGGCCGCTTCTTTGAACGCCGCTACGTCAACCTGCACGACCTCCATGCCCTTCTCGACCATCTGAGCCTCGTACTTGTCGGAAAGCTCGATGTTCTGCGCGGAGGTCAGCTCGCCCTGCTTCGTGAACTCCTCGATAAGCAACTTCTGGAAGGGCTCCGGGATGGTCTTGAACCACTTCTCGCCGACTATCATGCCGTTAAGGAGCTGAAAATGCCCCGTCTTGTTGATGTATTTAAGCACTTCGTAGACGCGGAGGCCCCAGTTGGCGGAGTGCTGGCTCTCGCAGCCGTCGATGTTCTTCTGCTGAACGGCCGTATAGACATCGGGCCAGCTCATGGCTACGGGCGTCGCGCCCAGAGAGCGAATGGACTCCGACCACGCGGGAGCGCCGGGGGTGCGGATACGCAAACCGTTGAGATCCTCGGGCTTTTTTACGGGCTTGTTCGTCATAAACTGACGCGCTCCGGCGAACCAGTTGAACGAGAGGACGCGAATGTCGTTCTCCTCGGCCAATCTGCGGACGCACTCTTTCCAGTAATTCGTGCCCTGCACCTTCACGAGGTCGTTGTAGTCGTCGGCGAAATAAGCCACGCCGACAATACCTATCTCCTTGACGTAGTTGGCCATACGCCCGGCGTCCGTCACGACCGCGACGTTCACGCCCTGCAACGCCTGCTCGATGACGTCCTCGTCGCTACCGAGCTGCGCGCTGGGGTAGACCAAGATCTTGAGCTTTCCGCCGGTGCGAGATTCGACGCGGGACGCGATAGCGCGGAAGCCCTCGCAAAACGGGTCTGAATCAGCCATCTGAGTCGAGACCCTGAGCGTGTACTCCTTGCCGTCGCCCTCAACTTCCGCAGCCAAGACAACCGGAACAAAAACCAAAGAAAGCGCCAAAACAAACGCAAAAGCCAAAACCTTAATTTTCACTGCGAACCCCTCCATAAAGTTAAGATAATTTCCAATGCCCTTTATTGTAATTCCTGATTGTAGTTTTAGAAAGACGCGTCATTAATAAATCTGTCAATAAGTCAGAAAAAAAGTATATTATTAAAAAAGTATATTATTATAAAACAAAACCAAAACGCCTGTTTTTATAATCTGAGATTAATATACAAAATTTAGTACGGTTAATTCGATACGGAGGTCACATTATGAAAAGTTTTTATATCACCACTCCGATTTACTACGTAAACGACATCCCGCACATAGGACACGCCTACACGACCATAGCGTGCGACGTCATGGCCCGCTACAAGCGCATGAAGGGCTTCGACACGCATTTTCTGACCGGCACGGACGAACACGGACAGAAGATTCAGCAGGCGGCCGAGGCCAAGGGCATGACGCCGCAGGAGCTTGTGGACAAGATACACGTCAACTTCCGCGAGCTCTGGAAGGCTCTCAACATCTCAAACGACGACTTTATCCGCACGACCGAAGACAGGCATATCCGCGCCGTGCAGTCCATGTTCAAAAAGCTCATTGACCAGGGCGACATATACAAGGGCAGCTACGAGGGCTGGTACTGCGTGCCCTGCGAAACTTACGTCCCGGAGTCGAGCATGGGCGAGGGCCGCACCTGCCCCGACTGCGGACGTCCTCTCACCACGATGAAGGAGGAAAGCTATTTCTTCCGCGCGGCTAAGTACGTCCCGCAGCTCATAGAGCATTATGAGAAAAACTTGCAGGGCGTCATGCCCCGTATCCGCTACAACGAGATAATGAGCTTTCTCAGGGGCGAGGTTCGCGACCAGTCCGTCTCGCGAACGACCCTGAAATGGGGCATACCTATTCCAAGCGACGAGAAGCATGTCGTCTACGTTTGGTTCGACGCGCTTATCAACTACGCCACAGCCGTAGGCTATCTCGACGACCCGGAGATGTTCAAGCGGTATTGGCCGAATGTCCGGCACATGGTGGGCAAGGATATAATCCGCTTTCACTGCGTAATATGGCCCCTCATGCTCTTGGCCCTCGGCATAAACGTGCCCGTGTCCGTCATAGCGCACGGCTGGTGGACTGTGGACGGCGAAAAGATGAGCAAGTCCAAGGGCAACGTCGTGGATCCGTTTAAGATGGCCGAGGTCTACGGCGCGGACGCTTTCAGGTACTTCCTGCTGCGCGAGGTGCCCTTCGGCAACGACGGGGATTTCTCGGAAGCCGCGATGGTCGGGCGCATAAACAGCGACCTCGCCAACGACCTCGGCAACCTCCTGAACAGAACCTTACAGATGATAATGAATTACTCGGGCGGAGTCGTCCCCGAAGCGCGGGGGAAAGACGCCCTGAGCGAAGACGTGCGCGCGTTGGCCGAGTCTACTGTGGCGCAGGTTGACGGCGTCATGGAGACCTTCTCCTACGACGAGGCTTTGAAGCTGATATGGGTTTTCATAGCGCGCGCCAACAAGTACATCGATGAGACAAGCCCCTGGAAGCTCGACAAAGAAGGCCAAAAAGAGAAGCTCTCCACCGTGTTGCTGACGCTTTACGAGACGCTGAGGCTCTCGGCCCTTTTGGTGGCTCCGTTTATCCCGGACTCGGCCATAAGGATATGGAAACAGCTCGGTCTCTCTGGCTCGCCCCTCGCTTCTTTGATTGACGATTTTAGGTGGGGCGATGGCGCGCTCTCTAAAGTGGCCAAGGCGGAGGTGCTGTTTCCCCGTATCGACGTTGAGGAGTGGAAAAAGGCGCGCGCGAGCGCGGCTGCGCCAAAGGAAGGCGGCGCAACGCCAATAGAGCATGAGCCCGAAATAGGCATAGAGGGCTTCAAAACTGTTGAAATGCGCGTAGCTCAGGTCATAAAAGTGGAGGAAATTCCTAAGTCCAAAAACCTCTATAAGCTCGACGTGGATCTTGGTTACGAAAAGCGCGTGATATGCTCGGGTATCAAAAGGTTCTTCAAGCCGGAGGAGTTAGAGGGACGCCGTATCGTTATGGTGACGAACCTCAAGCCCGCGAAGCTCTGCGGCATAGAGAGCAACGGCATGATTTTGGCTGCGAGTGTGCACGAAGAAGGTAACGAGCAGGTGAGCCTCATCGTCCCCGCGTCGGACATTCCGCTCGGAAGCCGCGTGAAATAGCGAGAAGCGGGGTGTCGTCGTTTGGATAATATCGTCATCATAGATTGCGGCTCGCAGTTTACACAGCTTATAGCGCGCAGAACCCGCGAGATGAAAATTCACAGCGTCGTCCTGCCCTGGGACGTCACGGCGGAGCGCGTACGCGAACAAACCCCAAGCGGAGTGATAATCTCGGGCGGCCCGGACAGCGTAAACGAAGAGGGCGCAATTGCGTTGGAGCGAGAGATTTTTGAGCTGGACGTCCCCATATTGGGCATTTGTTATGGTATGCAGCTTTTGGCCGCCGCGCTCGGCGGGCGGGTGGCGAGCGGAGACGGGCACGAATATGGAACTACGCCGGTAAAGCTCTCGGGCGAGGGCGCGCTTTTCGCGTCGGTTCCGCGCGAGTTTGAGGTTCTGATGAGCCACGGAGACCACGTAGAGGACGCCCCGAGCGGTTTTCATGTGGTCGCCCGGACGCAAAACGGCGTCACGGCCGCTATGGAAAGCGGTGACGCGCGGCGCTTTGGCTTGCAGTTTCACCCGGAGGTCAAGCACACTCAGCACGGCGAGAACATCTTGCGAAATTTTCTTTTCGGCGTATGCAAATGCAAAGGCGACTGGGACTTGGGCGACTGGATAGAGCGCGCCGTATCCGACATAAGAGAGCGCGTGGGGACCGACGGCGTTATATGCGGGCTTTCGGGCGGCGTGGACTCAAGCGTCGCGGCGGCCCTCGTGCATCGCGCCATAGGAAAACAATTGGAGTGCGTCTTTGTAGACCACGGCCTGTTGCGCCTGAACGAGGCTCAAGAGGTGTTGGCCTCTTACGCCGGCCTTGGTCTGTCAGTACACAGCGTGGACGCCTCGGAGCTTTTCTTAGGCAAACTAAAGGGTGTTACGGACCCCGAGAAAAAGCGCAAGATAATAGGCAAGCTCTTTATAAAGGCGTTCGACGAGAAATCGGCTGAGATTAAAAAAGGCTCTAAAACCCGCGCCGCGTGGCTTTTGCAGGGGACAATATACCCCGACGTAATTGAGAGCGGCGGCAAAAAGAAGGGCGCGGCCGTAATAAAATCGCACCACAACGTGGGCGGCCTCCCTAAACGAATGAAGATGAAGCTGCTTGAACCGCTGCGCGACCTCTTCAAGGACGAAGTGCGCGAGATAGGCCGCCTCTTGGGCGTGCCAAGCGCGATAGTAGACCGGCACCCTTTCCCCGGCCCCGGCTTGGCCGTGCGCTGCCTCGGCCACATCACAAAAGAGCGCCTCGACACCCTGAGGGCGGCTGACGCGATATTCCGCGACGAGCTTATCGCGGCTGGGCTTTACGAGGGGATATGGCAGTCGTTTTGCGTGCTGCTACCGGTGAAGACCGTGGGCGTAATGGGCGACGGACGCACTTACAGCGAGGTTCTGGCGCTTCGCGCCGTGGACTCCACAGACGCGATGACCGCGTCCTGGACGCGCCTCCCGTTAGACCTGCTCGACCTCGTCTCAAAGCGCATATGCAACGAAGTCCGAGGCGTCAACCGCGTCGTGATGGATATTACGTCAAAGCCCCCGGCGACGATTGAGTGGGAATGATGAAACATAGCCAAAAAAACCTGTATTTATGCGGGTTTAAGAGATTGAAATCGGTCTCGTGGCAACGTTTTGGCAACATCTGATTATTCTCCATAAAGTAAAGAGCTAACTGATTTTGAGTGTCAGTTAGCTCTTTTTGTTTTGCCAGAATCAAACGCCAATGCGCTCAGTTAGTCATCAAAGATTGTCTTTAAAAGATTGATAATATCTCGACCTGTATTATGAACCGTATCGTGCTCCTCGCGCTGTCCATCGTCATCATGATATTTATAGTTTTCTTCTATACGAACACCATCATCATCACCCTTTAAGGTGTACGTGGTTTCTTCTTCTCGAGTATATTTACCATCAGAAGACCAGCTTGTAAATTTGTTCTTAACACTTTTAGATTGCCCGCTATATTTCTGTTGGTTTGTGGTGAGATCGTATAAAGTATCAACCTCATCATCTTTAAAGCGGCCTTTTGCTAAATCAATGTGCTCGCTTATTATTTTCTTTTTCTCTTTCTTATTCACAGACTTCTCCTTCCAGCTTATTTTTAAGATCGCTAAGCAACCAATCGCTCAATTCCTGCGCAGGAACTTTTGCCCTCCGCTGCGTAGTGTCAAACTTGGGATAATTGTACCGCCATTGGTCGTATTCCTCTTTGGTGATTTCCTCTGCCTTGAGCTTAGCGGCTTCCTGTTGCCAAGCTGTAAGCATCTCCAACATACCGACATAAGTCATTCCTCTGGACTTATCCAACCGCAGGCAGATTTCACCGTCAATCTCCCCGACTTTCAGACCGCGCAAATCCTCCAGCGCAAACAGCGTGTGCATCAGGCCAATATCGCTGTCAATATCGGGGACAGCCAAAGCCTGTGGGCAAACGTCCAAAACATTCGCAAGATCAGCAGTCATGTTTTCTTTCGGCGTTCGAGCGCCAGATTCATATTGCGCCATGCGGACATCGGCTGTTTTTTCAGTAAAGCCGATGGCCATTCCAAGATATTTCTGCGTCATGCCACGCAGATTGCGGATAAATCGTATTCTTTCACCGATAGCCATAACCATATCCCCTGTTCGTAGAAAATTGTCTCTGGAATAAGTATAGCATATAGGTTTAAGGATTGCAAGAAGAACTTAAATAAAAAAGTTAAATATTTTCTTGAAAACCACTTGACTTAACTGAATAAGATTAGTATAATAGAGAAAACTTAAATAAATACAGTTAAGTAACCGTTGCGCGTCACGGCAATGGCGCGTCCGCCCGGGCAAATCGGATGGCGGCCAGAAAGTATTTCCGACACTAAAGAAATCATTATGCCCAAATGGGCTACAGGAGGAGGAATTGAATGGAAAGCAACACATTTATGCGGGTTGAGGATGTAGCGCGAGAGTTGGATGTGTCAAAGTCCTACGCATACAAGGTTGTCCGAAAGCTCAACGCTGAGCTGAAGGACATGGGTTATCTGACCGTTGCAGGCAGAATCAGTAAAAAGTATTTCTTGGAAAAAGTATGTTACGGCGAAACGGAAAGGAAGGGAAGGGATAGGAATGGCAGCTTATAAAGAATCCGAGACCAACACATGGCGCGTCATCTATCGTTATACCGATTGGATGGGAGAACGCAAACAGACCAGCAAGCGCGGTTTTCCCACCAAACGCGAGGCTCTTGCGTGGGAACGGGAGCAGCTTCAAAAGGTCAAAGCAGACCTAGATATGACCTTTGAGAGCTTCGTGCAGACTTATACGGCGGATAGGCAGAGCCGCATCAAGGAAAACACTTGGGAGACAAAAGAGCACATAATCCGCACCAAATTGCTACCGTATTTCGGCAAGCGGAAGATGTGCGAAATTCAGCCCAAAGAAATCATCGCTTGGCAGAACGAGATGATTAACCATAGGGATGAAAAAGGCAACACCTATTCGCCCGTGTATCTAAAAACACTGCACAACCAACTCAGTGCCATTTTCAATCATGCAGTCAAATATTACGGCCTCCATGTCAATCCTGCCGCCAAGGTTGGGAATATGGGCAAGGCCAAAAGCAAGGAAATGCTGTTCTGGACTAAGGACGAATACCAAAAATTTTCTGATGTGATGATGGATAAGCCTATTTCCTTCTATGTTTTTGAGGTGCTTTACTGGTGCGGCATCCGCGAGGGAGAGCTTCTTGCCCTAACTCCTACGGATTTTGATTTCGAGAGAAAAACACTGACCATAAATAAATCTTATCAGCGGCTAAAGGGCAGAGATGTGATTACCACGCCTAAAACGCCCAAAAGCAACCGTGCAATAAAGATGCCACAGTTCTTATGCGATGAGATGAAGGATTTTCTCAAAACGCTATACGGCATTGCGCCGACTGACCGCATCTTTACCATTACAAAGCACTATCTGCACCATGAAATGGACAGGGGCGCAAAGGAAGCTGGCATTAAACGCATACGGATTCACGATATTCGTCACAGCCATATTTCGCTTCTAATTGATATGGGTTTCTCCGCAATCGCCATAGCAGATCGCATAGGGCATGAGAGCATCGACATCACTTATAACTATGCGCACCTGTTCCCCTCACGGCAAACGGAGATGGCGGACAGACTGGACGCTGAACGTACGGAAGGAGGATTTTGATTATGTCATTAAAAGTTTATGACGGGCAAGGCCGCTGGCGCAACAAAACCGTGGCGTTTCGTATATCGCCGGAGGAAGATGAACAGCTTGAAAAGGCGGTTGCGCTTTCTGGTTTGACAAAGCAAGATTATATCATTAGGCGGTTGCAAGACAGGGAGATTGTTGTTGTCGGCAATCCTCGTGTCTACAAGGCTCTACGCAATCAGCTTGCCGCCGTTTTGGAAGAATTACAGCGCATTGAATCCGGCGCACAGCTCGATAGGGATTTGATGGATACGATTCTATTGATTACAGCGACTATGGGAGGCTTAAAGGAGGAACAGCATGAGCGATAATGGAAAAACGACTGCCCCGGTTTCGTCTGTTGGCGCAGACGAGGAACAATCTGCCGTGTTGCTTTTAGCGGAATCGTCTGCTATACTTTGAACAGGATTTTTGATAGATGATTGTTCCTCGTCTGCGCCAACAGACGAAACCGGGGCAGTCGTTTTTCCATTATCGCTCA
>BNVG01000074.1 GCA_025997935.1 Synergistales bacterium
TGTGGTTTTTGCGCTATGCTTGCCGATGAAGATGAGGAAGCTCGTCAATATCTTGTCTCTCTTGGTCAGCCTCTCGCCGGCGCGCTGGCTTATGCCGCAGGCCACGAAGAGGTTGACGCCCAAGGGGGGCGTGCTCATGCCTATGGCTAAGTTCGTTATGACGATTATACCGAAATGCACGGGGTGTACGCCAAGCTGAGTGACTATCGGCAGGAGAATCGGCGTCAGGATGATTATGGCGGCGTTGGTCTCCATAACGCAGCCGGTGATGAGTAATAGTATGTTTATTATCATAAGAATGGAGAATTTGTTGTTTGTCCAGGACAGGACGGCTTTGGCTATGGCGTCCGGTATGCGGGAGCTGGTCATCAGCCAGCCGAACACCTGAGCCGTGCAGACTATGAGCATTATCATGGCCGTCGTCACGGCGGAGTCCACCAAAATCCTGTAGACAGCCGCGAAGTCAAGCTCGCGGTACACAAAAAGGCCGATGAAAAAAGCGTAAACCACAGCCACGCCCGCCGCTTCTGTGGGTGTAAAAATGCTTCCGTAGATGCCGCCCAGGATAATGACGGGCATGAGCAAAGCCCAGATAGCCTGCCAAAAAGCCTTGCCCACCTCATGAAGCGAGAACTTTTGCTTTTCCCCGCCGTAGCCTCTGTCCTTGGCTATCCACCAGGCGGTGATCATAAGGCTCAACCCAACGACGACGCCAGGGCCGAAGCCCGACGTGAAGAGGGTTTTTACGGAGACGCTCGCCACGATGGCGTAAGTGACCATTGGTATGCTCGGCGGAATGATTACGCCGATAGCGCCGGCCAAAGACATGACGGCTGAGGAGTAGCCCCTGTCATACCCGGCCTTCACCATGTAGGGTATCATTATTCCGCCTATGGCCGCTACCGTGGCCGGCCCCGATCCTGATATGGCCGCGAAGAACATACAGGTCAGTATGCCAACTAAGGCAAGCCCACCCGTGAAGCTCCCTACCAATTTAATGGCTAAGTTAATCAGACGCTTCGATATTCCGCCCGAGTCCATAAGGGAACCGGCTATCATAAAAAGCGGAATGGCGAGCATGGGGAAGGAATCCGCCGCCGTGAACATCCTTTGAGCGACGATGGTGAGCGGCAGATTGCTGCCGAAGAATATGGCCGTCACGGATGACATGCCAAGCACTATAGCTATAGGCGCGCCTATGACGACGAGGATGATGAAACTTACGCCGAGAAAAAATCCCATTCCGCTCAGTCCCCCAATCCCATGATGACACGGTCTTTGTCAAATTCCTTGAACGAGCGGATAATCACCTGTATATAACGGACGGACATTAGGACGGAACCAACGGGAAGCGCGGCGTAGGCGTACCACATGGGTATTTGCATCGCGGGGGTTATCTGGTGGTTGACCATCTGAAGCCTGATAATCAGAGACGAAAAGTACACGACAATGACGCAGAAGGCGAGGCAGACCAAGAGAGACAAGATATTGACGAGCTTCCTCATCTTCATCGGCAAGCATAGCGCAAAAACCTCAACTCCGACATGCGAAGCCCTCTTGACCCCTTCCGAAGCGCCTATCATGGTTATCCAGACCAAAAGATAACGCGTGAGCTCCTCCGACCAGGGCAGAGAATTTCCGATCTGGCGATATACCACCTGAACAAACACCACTACCGTAATGGCGGCCATAAAGGCCGCCAAGAGATAGTGTTCCAAATGGTCAAACAGATATTTACCGAATTTCATTCTTCCAAAACTCACTTGAAGTTCTTGACCCGCTCGATAAGCTCGGCCGGGATTTTGCCGGTGTACTGCTTGTAGATGGGCTGCACGGCCTTGATGAAGGGCTCTTTGTCTACTTTGTTTATCTTCATGCCCCTCTTAGCGAGCGTGTCGAGCAGGGAGGCGTTCATCTCGTCGAGGAGATTGCGCTCGTACGCGCGCGCCTCAACCAAACTCTCGTTAATCGCCTTCTGAATGTCGGCGGGGAGCTTGTCGTAATAGGCTTTGGCCATAAGTACGGGCGCCGGGGAGTAGAAATGCTCGGTCAGAGAAAGAAATTCCTGCACTTCGTAGAACGCTGACGTGTCGATGATGGCAAGAGGGTTCTCCTGTCCGTCAATAGTCTTCTGCTGTAAGGCCGTGAACAGTTCGCCAAACGCCATAGGCGTCGGGTCGGCCCCCATGACGCGGAAGCTGTCCATGTGAATGGGGTTTTCCATTGTGCGGATTTTGATTCCGGCCAGATCCTCAGGCTTCGTGATGGCTCTTCTGGAGTTCGTGACGCTGCGGAAGCCGTTCTCGTAGAAGTACAGCCCTTTGATGCCCTGGCTCGCGAGCTGGTCGAGCATCTTCTGCCCAATTTCGCTGTCCACGCAGGCGCGGGCCGTCTTTACATCGGCAAAGATGAAAGGAAGGTCGAACACCAAAAAGTCGGGGGTAAAGCCCGCTAACGGCGCCGTGGAAATGATCGTCATCTCGACCGTACCAAGCTGAAGTCCCTCGATAAGGTCACGCTCACTGCCGAGCTGAGAGCTGTGGAACACCTCAACCTTGACTTTGCCATCGGTCTTTTTGGAAACAAGCTCTCCGAAATGCAGCATACCAAGGTTATAGGGATGCGTAGGCGCTAAGGTATGCCCCACGCGAATGGTGTAAACATCCGCGGCCGCGGAAACGCCAACCGCGCCAACCAACAACGACAACACCAACGCAAAGGCAAAAAACCACTGTTTTTTCACTTAAAATTCCCTCCTCTTTCGATTTTCCCGCGCCCGTTAAGCGCGAGATTATTAATATGAAGTATACAAGCCCAAGCCTTATACTTCAATACAATAGTAAAGTTTCAGTCAAATTTTCGGCCTTACGCGCCACAGGAGGCGGCAGTCTTTCACGAATGGCTCTATCCTGTCCTGTTCGGCGAGATAAGTCAGGTGAGCGTTTACGCTCGCCAAGTTCAGCAACAGGTGCGCCGCGTCCATCTCAAGCTCCTCGGCCACACCGATTTTAGAAAGCGCGTCCTCGCGCGAAACTCCCTCTGTACCTTCGATAGCGCGATAGACACTCTCGGTAATCCAGGCCTGCCCTGCCCTGTTTTGTTCGACAAGTTCATGAATATCATTGGTCGGGTTCGCGTGACAGGGCACGAACCATGACGCGCGCGCCTCCGCTATCATGTCGAATGTTTTATAAGCGGAGGCTATATCAAGCATGACTGAAAAGCGATATTTCTCCAGGATTTTGGGGTCAAAGAGAGAATCGGCTAAGAAAAATACGTTGTCGGGAGTGATGACGCCTATCATATCGAGATAATGTCCGGGGAGCGGCACGGCTTTGAGGGATGTGTCCATTATCTGTCCCTCGGACTCTATAAATTTGACCTTAGACGGCTTGGCCTCTATGAATTTGCCGCGTATCTGTTTGAACGGCCAGGCCGCCCACAGCAAAAGCGGCTCGAGCGAAGGGCGCTCGGTCATAACGCCCTCTATGCGCGTCGTCCAGACCTCACAGTTTGTGCGTTTCTGTATAAAGGCGTTCGCGCCGATATGGTCGGCGTTCGAGTGGGTATTGACGATAGCGCGAAGCGGCGCGGAACGATTCTCGGACAGAAGTTTGAGTATCTTCCGCCCCTGATCGTCGTCAAGCCCTGTATCTATAAGGTATCCCTTCCCGTTTTCCTCGTAATAACCGATATTGACAGGCCCCGGAATAACCCAAGTGCTTTCTCCAAGTTGCCTTAACTCCAAACCTATAACCTCCTCCGCTTCGTAGGGGCGAACTTTGTTCGCCCGTTTTTCACACATTCGCCCGTTTTCCGCGCAGGCACGGGCGACCGAAGGTCGCCCCTACAATTTTTCTAATAAAACAACAGTCTCGACGTGAAGCGTCTGGGGGAACATGTCGAAGGCTTTAATGGATTTCAGGCCGTATCCGCCCCCGCGCAAGATCTTGACGTCTCGCGCCAGCGTCGACGGGCTACACGAAACGTAAACGACGCGGCGGGGCGCGAGTTTCAGAATGCCGTTCAACACGGCGCCGTCGCACCCGGCGCGCGGCGGGTCGAGGATGACCATATCGTAATCCGTGTCCCGTTCGAGCTCCATAGTCGATATAACGTTCTCGGCCTTGCCCGGCTCTATATCTACGCCGGTTATGCCGTTTCTCTCCAAATTGTCCTCCATAAGCACGACGGCCGGGGTCCAGTCTTCGACTGCCAGCAGGCGCGGCGGGCGCGCGTTTTTGCCGCACAAAAAGCACGTCAGAGAGCCGACGCCGCTGTAAAGCTCCAGAATGTTACTCGCGCCGCTTTCCCGAGCGACCCCGGCCACATAGCGATATAGCTGAACGGCTTGCTTTGTGTTTATCTGGAAAAACGATGTCGTGTCATAAGCGAGCGTAAAAGTATCGAGGCGCTCTTCGATCATGCCGTCTCCGGAGAGAATCTCGGTGCGGTCTCCGTGTATCGTGTTGCCGGGGCGCGAGTTGTGGTTCAGGGTGAGGGTGGTCAGCTCTTTTCGTAGCAAATAGCCGAGCGACGTGATATTTTTCATTTTCTGCGCGTCCAATCGTCCGGCCACCACAAAAGACAAAAGAGTCTGAGCCGTGTTGGTTCCGTTCCTCAAAATAAGGTGCCGCAAGCCGCTCGCCCGATGCGCGCTTCCGCCTGAGGAGAGCGGCGCGTTCCTGTTCGGGCCGTTTTCGGTTCGTTCGTCATAAGCGTCGATATTGAGATTTGGCATCTCGCGCTGCACTATCTCGAAAAGCCTGTTTATCGGAGCGGCGTTTACGGGACAGGTCTTCAGAGGGATAAGGTAGTGGCTGTTTTCGGCGTAATAGCCAGCCGTCGGGCGGCCGCTTATCTTGCGAATCGGGAATGACGCCTTGTTGCGGTAGCCCCATCGCTCCGGGCTTGCCACGCACTCTATATTAGGCAAATCAGCCGAATCAACGCCCCCGATGCGGGTCAGCGCGTCTTTCAATATATCCCTCTTGATTTCAAGCTGGAGATCATAAGAGGCGTGCTGGAGCTGGCAACCGCCGCAGGATCGCTCCCCGAGCGCGCTGAATATACGGCACCGAGGCGCAACTCTCCGTGGGTTCGGGGTTTTTATGTTGGCGACCCGGGCGACGGCGTAATCTTTTTTTCGAAGAACGATCTCAGCCTCCACAACTTCGCCGGGCAAAGCCCCGCGGACAAATATCACGCCTTCGTCAGTGCGGGCGATGCCGCTCCCGTCGCTTGACACTTTTTCAATGGTCAGTTCCACGATACACGCAGACTCCCGCGAAGTTGTTTTTTCTGTATTTGCCGTATTTATCATAATGTTTCGTTCATGCTGCCCGTACGATAGCCCAGAATATCAAGCGAGACATAAGCGAACCCTATCTCTTTGAACCGCTTGTAAGCGTCTTCTCTGACGCCCCTGTCCGCGAACTTCGCAAAGCCGTTATCGTCCGTCTCTATACGCGCAACCGCCCCGTGGTGGCGCACTCTGACTTGTTTAAGCCCCAAATCCAACAGATATTGCTCCGCCTGGTCTACCATGATGAGCTTCTCCGCCGATATTTCCTCCCCATAAGGAAAACGCGACGAGAGGCAGGCGAAAGACTGCTTATCCCAAGTAGGCAGACCAAGCTCTTTAGACAGCTCGCGTATCTCAGACTTGAAAAGCTCCGCGTAGCGCAGGGGGCTTTTGACGCCAAGCTCGCTTACCGCTATAAGCCCGGGGCGGTAGTCGCCGTTGTCGTCCATGTTGGAGCCCTCGGCCACGCTGGCTATACCGCGCTCTTTAGCTATCGCGCCTATTTTGGTAAACAGCTCGGTTTTGCAAAGGTAACAGCGATTTTTGGGGTTATGGGAAAATCCCTCGATGTTCAGCTCCTCGGAATCGCATATTACATGGGTTATTTTTTCGAACTCACAAAACGCCGCCGCCTCGTTCAGCTCCCGCGCCGGAAATGAGCAGGAGCGGGCCGTTACGGCAATGGCGCGGTCGCCCAGAGCGTCGTGCGCCGTTTTTAACAAAAACGTCGAGTCGACGCCGCCCGAAAACGCGACGGCCACACTTTCAAGTTCAGTGAGATACCGCTTTAGTTTTTCATGTTTCTGATGAAGTTCCACGTAAAGCCCTCCAGTTTCACACATTAATTATGTTATAAACCGCCCGCGATGGTTCCGCCTCCGACAACTTCGTCGCCTTTATACAGCACGACGGCCTGTCCCGCGGTTACGGCGCGCTGTGGTTCGTCAAATTCCACCCGCACAAGCCCGTTCTCCAAACACTCCGCCGTAGCCGGTTGTTCCGCTTGTCTGTAGCGCGTTTTGGCCGTAATTCTTACAGGGGCGCGGGGAGAAGGCGTAATCCAATTGAAATCATTTGCTGTCAAAGATACGGAGTATAGGTCTTTTTCCTCCCCAAGCGTTACGGTATTTTCCCCGGGGTTTTTTCGGACGACGTACATGGGGCGCGAGAACGATATGCCAAACCCCTTGCGCTGCCCTATGGTGTAACGCGCCTGTCCCTTGTGGCGTCCTATCCTGTTTCCGGCCCCGTCTATGAAGTCCCCGTACGCGCCCGCCGTACCGCTGTAACGCTCTAAAAATTCGGCGTAGTCCCCGCCCGGCACAAAACAAATATCCTGGCTCTCGCTCTTTTGCGCGTTCAAAAACCCGTTACGGGCGGCTATCTCTCTCACTTCCGTCTTGCGTAGCGCGCCTATCGGAAACAACACGTGCGCCAACTGTTCCTGAGTCAAAGAATATAAAAAATAGCTTTGGTCTTTCGTCGCGTCGGCGGCCTTTTTAAGAGAAAAACGCCCCTCCGCGTCGTTCCATTCAACTAAAGCGTAGTGTCCCGTTACGACAAAGTCATACTCCATCTGCAAGGCTCGCGACAGGAGGCGCTCAAATTTGAGGTATTTATTGCAGTCAATACATGGGTTTGGGGTCTCGCCTCTTTGGTAGCCCTCCGCAAAACGTCTGATAACCTGACTATCGAAGTCATCCTGAAAATTAAAAACATAGTGAGGTATTCCCAAGTTCCAGGCCACGCCGCGCGCGTCGTCGGTGTCTTTCAGCGAACAACAGGCCGAGTCTTCCGCGCCGATTTTGTCATTTGAGAACAGCTTCATGGTGACGCCCACGCAATAAAGCCCGCGCTCCTTCATAAGAAACGCGGCTACAGAGCTGTCCACCCCGCCGCTCATGGCTATCATGGCTTTTTTCATTTGTTTTTCTGAAAACTTGCTCAGGTATTCAGAGGGGCGTATCCCTTAGGAGGATACGCCCCGAAAGTGCGTGTGATATTCGCACCTGTTTAGAACTGGCGAACTTTCATACCCTTTTCGGCGTAATACTTCGCCGCGCCCGGGTGAACGTTGATAGCCGCGCCGTCAAGAGCTTTCTCGAGCGAGATGAGCTTGGCCTTGTCATGAACGGGGCGCAACTCAGCAAGGTTTTCGAAAATGGTCTTGGTGATGTCGTAGACGATAGCCTCGGGAATATCGGCGTCGCAGACCAGAACAGCGATAACGGCGGGGGTCAGAGTGTCATGATCGACTCCGGAGTACGTGCCGGCGGGGATGACGTCCTTGGCGAAGAAGGGATACGCCTTGATGAGGGCGTCCAGCGTAGCGTCGTCAAAGGCTACGAGGTCTATGGGTTTCTGGGCCGCGAGAGCCATAACCGCGGACGTCGGGTATCCGGCGAGAACAAACCCAGCGTCGAGCTGTCCGTCCTGAATACGCTCCGCCGTGTTGTTGAAGTCAAGGAAGTCGGCGTTGACATCGGCGTATTTAATGCCGGCCACGGAGAAAATGGGAGCGACGCTGTCAGCAACGCCCGAGCCCGGCGCGCCTACGGATACGCGCTTGCCCTTGAGGTCATTGAGTGTTTTGACTCCATTGCCCTTGACCGTAATGCACTGTAGATGCTCAGGATAAAGTGACGCGATCATGCGAAGGTTTTTGACGGGAGCCTTGAAGGGCTTGGCGCCTGCGACAGCGCGGGACGCCACGTCGTTCTGAACCAAAGCCATCTGCACCTCGTGATTGGCTATGAGGTTGATGTTCGCGGCTGAGGCGTTGCTGGACTCGGCCGTCACCTCGACGTCTTTGAGATGGCTACTGAGAACCTGAGCCAATCCGCCGCCCAAGGGATAGTAAACGCCCGCTACTCCGCCTGTGGCTATCGACAGAAATTCCTTAGCGTCGGCTCCTACGCAACCGACACCGACAAACAGCGCCACCAATAATAAAATCCAAGTCTTTCTCACAAAAACCCCTCCTCTTCAAATTGTGTTTCGAGAGCTACTGTTACGCTCTTATGATATATTACGTAAAGAATCATACTATAAAAAGCGTAATTTTACTATTACGAAACGAGAGAAAAATATGGCGAGAAAAAATTTTGACCTGAATTTAACGGCGCGCGCCTTGGAACTTCAATGGGAAGAGGGTCTTCATCGCTACGCTTCGGCACTGTCGGCCTGCGTCTCCGTGCGTCTGACCGGGCCGCGCGAGGCGGGCGAAATTTACGCTCACATTTTGGACTGTCTTTTTTCCGTGCCGCTTTTGCCCCCGTCTGGAGCCGTTATAGACGTGGGTAGCGGCGGGGGGCTACCCGGGGTCGTCTGGGCGATAACGCGCCCCGACCTTTCCGTAACCCTGATAGACAGCTCCCGAAAAAAATGCCGGGCCGCCCAGGATTTGGTTTCGGCTTTGGGGTTGTCTAACGTGTCGGTTGTGTGGGGTCGCTGCGAGGAGTACGCGCTCAATATGCGCGAGGCTTTTTCTTTCGCGGCGGCAAGGGCCGTGACTCACGCCGGGGTGCTATGCGAATATCTCTCTCCGCTGACAAAGGTGGACGGGCGGTTACTGGCTTTCAAGGGGCCCAAGGGGGACGCTGAGCTGCGCGAGGCGGAATCGAAAAGGGGCGCGAGCTCATGGGCGGCGTTGGGCCTTGCGAAGCCCGAAATCATACCTTACGGAGAGAGCGAACAAAGCCGCGTCTTTGTGCTGTGGGATAAAAAAGCCCCATGCCCCGTCGGCTTCCCCCGCCGCGCAGGGCTTGCCGAGGCAAAAAAATGGTGGCTGACGGGGCTGTAACGCGATAAATCGCGCCCTTGGCAGGTTTTTTGCGCGTGTGTAATAGGGAGCCTACGGCGCCGCGCGGCCGGCCGGCTCGTACAGGGCAAGCTGCGGCGTCTGCGTATAGGTTCGCGCGGCGGCTTCCCCGTCGAGCGAATGCAGACCCTTGGGGTCGGCGCCGAAGAGGTTGAAGCGATTGATGTTCGTCTCGGCCCTGTCCTCCTCCTCAACCTGCTCCTTGATGAACCAGTCGAGAAACTGTACGGTCTTATAGTCTCTGACTTTAAGCGCGGCCTCGTTGATTTCGTAAATTAGCGAGGTCACAAATTTTTCATGCTCAAAACTCTTGGTCAATATGTCCCCGACACCGTCAAACTCAGATGGCGGAGCCTTGATAGCGCCGAGTTTGACCTGACCGCCCGCGCTCAGGATAAAATTATAGAAAATGAGCGCGTGGTCAATCTCCTCTTTATACTGCACGTAGAACCAGTTCGCGTATCCGTCGAGGCTCTTGTTCCGAAACCAGGCGGACATGGAGATATAGAAATTTGCGGAGTAGATTTCATTGACTAATTGCTCGTTAAGGAGCTTCTCAACCTTTGGATCAAACATCGCGGCCTCCTGATAAAAATCAAAGTGTAAGCAAAAAAGGCGGTGATTAACTTACTTTAAAACAGATTATACCACGTTTACCCAGTATTGCTTATTCCGCATAGACA